>JAODNL010000230.1 GCA_025465405.1 Pseudonocardiales bacterium
GGGACATGAACCGCCACGCGGTCATGCGCTCCATGTGGTCGACGGTGCCGCCGGCCGACTGGCCCAGCTTGATGCTGGTGCCGTCGTCGCCGACCGTTCCGAGGGGAAGGATGTCCTTCCAGCCGCCCTCGTACTTGGCCTTCATCTCCGGGTTGAAGACGAACCCGCCGGCCGAGAGGATCACGGTCTTGCCGTGCGCTTCCTGCTCGGTGGCACTGGCCTTCCACAAAGACTCGGCCCGCCCGTTGAGCTTGGCTCCGACCGCGGGCACCCAGTTGCCGAACTTGCCGGCCCACTTGCTCAGCTGCTTGTGCCGCTTGGCGAAGTCGCCGTTCATGTCGACGCCGCGGAACCGCACGCCGACGACCCGGCCGTCCTCGATGATCAAACTCAACACTCGGCTCTGCGGGCGGAACTCGACGCCCTTCTGGTGCGCGCTCTTCATCAGAGCTTCCATGAAGTCGTGTCCGGAGCTCATGCCCTTGGCCACCATGCGGTGCCCCCGCGCGGCCGGATCGGCCTGCAGCTTGTAGGGCCAGGCCTTCTCGTTGCCCGAGTAGTACAGGTAGTGCTTGTCGGTCGGGTACGAGGTCTTGTACGGGCACAGCGTGCCGCGGTAGACCGCACCCTGGGCCTCGAGCCAGGTGATCGTGCTGGCGCTGGTCTCGCAGTAGCGGCGGAGGGTCTCGTCCTTGACGAAGTCCTTCACCTCTTGCTTGAGGTAGTTGAACATGTTCTCCGGAGAGTCGGTGAGTCCGGCCGCCCGCTGTTGCGCGGTGCCGCCACCGGCGTACACCACGCCGCCGGACAGCCCGCTCGCCCCACCGCCATAGCCGCGATCCAGCACCAGGACCCGCGCGCCCGCGTCCACCGCCTCGATCGCGGCCGCTACTCCAGCCGCGCCGTAGCCCACGATGATCACGTCATACGTCAGGTCGGGCTGACTTGCCATGCTGTTCTCCTCTATGCGGTTGCGGTCGTCACGCAGTGCCAGTGCCGCGGCCATCCCAGACTAGAACAAAGATTGATGATTGCGAAAGGATGAAACTAAGTGTCACGCGGACCGAACGTCGCGCGTCGTCCAGCGAAACGGCACGGCGTGGGTGGTCGCCGGGTCGGTGATCAGGGTTTGCTCGTCGCGGTCGAGCACCGCGATGTCTTGCTCGCGCAGGTGGGCCTCGATTCGGTCGAGATCGACCACCTTGAACGTGGCCGCGTGATGGATCTCGCCGTTGGCCTTGAGATCCTGGGCCGCCAGGGTCCCGTCGTGCTCCGGGGTGGACAGTTGCACGACGATGTCACCAACGGCCACGTACGCATCTCGGGTTCCGGTGAGCCGGCTCGCGGACTCCGAGAGCAGCGTGCCGCCCAGGACGTCGACGTAGAGCCGGGTGGCCCGGGGTAGATCCTTGGTCAACACGGTCGTATGGGCCAGCCCCTCGATACCCGACGGGTGCTCGCGCACCCACCAGGTCGGATCCCAACCGGGCTGCAGGCGCGGGTCGTTCGTCTCCAGGATCGAGCCGGCTGGATTCATGAACTCGAGTTGGGCGTAGGTGTCGCGTGGGTGGGTCATCATGGCGACCGCGGGGTCCGGCTCGGAATCGGCCACGACGCCGCCGTTGAGATACAGCCGCACGTCGGCCTGGTGCAGGCGACGCCAGATCTCACCGACGTCGTCGGTGTACCAGGCGATCGAATGCCAGTGCGAGCCGAAGCGCTCGTAGAAGCGGCCCAGCGGCGCCGCGTCCCAACCCGGCACCGCAAACGACGGCGCGAGCGGCTCGATGACGCAGTCGCCGAGCACCACCAGCGACGCGTCGCGGATCTCTTCGGCCAGGTAGTGGTGGTCGAGAAAGCCCCGACGCACGCTGAAGACCCGGTCGTACCAGGCTTCCAACGACGGTAGGTCGTCGGTGAGATGGATGATGTGGAACAGCTTGCCGATGCTCATGGTTGCTCCCCGCCAACAGCGAAGGATTGCTCGCGGGCAACACTAGCTCGCCGGCGCGTCGATCACGCTGTGTCTTTCGGAGGGTGCTGGCTTTCGGTCGGCTAGGACCGGCGGCGCCCGGCCAGCTGTCGCCGGACCGCCCTGCCGACGAACCGGACCGTGCCGCCCACCAATCCGTGCCCGATGCGGCGGTGCGACCGGTGGCCCGGGACGGCCCCACCGTCGACGGCCAGCAGTAGGGCGCCGACGAGGGAGGCGTTGGGCGCGAGCCGGCTGCGCAGCTGAGTAGGCCGCGACGCGCCCGGCGGCGGCGGCGAGGTCGGCACCAGGCTCGCCAAGATCACCAGCGCGGCCATGCGCGGTACCCGACCATAGGCGAGGGCGGTGGCGCCCAGCACCCGCGTCAGCGCGATCAGTCGGCGCAGCTGGCCGACGGTGCTCAGACCCGGCGTGGCGGCGACCACGCGCCGGGCCAGCTGGTTGCTCTCGGCGTTCTGGGCGGAACGATCACCTAGCGCCTCGAATCCGCTGCTGGCGAAGGTGGAGGCGACGAGGGGACCGGCGATACGGCATAGGACGGACATGGCGATATTTTGACAGTTGTAAGAACATCGTGCTATCTCGACTTATCCGAGTCGCAGTGCTAGGCGGGCCCCGTCTCAATCAGGCCGGTTCCTCGAACCAGTCGCGGTGCCAGCGCTCCCACTCGCTGAGCCACGCCGCCCGCGCCGGCACGTGATCCATCGCCCGGCGCCACAGCAATTGCGCGTTGCGGCTGGGCACCGCGCTGTCGAAGACCGTGTACCGGATGGCTTCGGCGGTGGCGGCCGAGCCGGCCCGGTCCCACCAGTCGACCGAGGCCGACAGCTCACGCAGCTGGCTGACCAGCATCATGATCGATTGGTTGGCCTCGTTGCGTTCCTGGCGGGCATAGCGCATCTGGGTGTCCAAGGCGACCTGCCACTCGCGCCGTACATCGTCCAGCGATCGCCGCGGTGCCTGCGAGCGAGCCCGACCCGGCCGCGAGGCCCGGCTGTGCACGGCCGACTGCACCAGCTCTTCGAGTGCCGACATGCCCTCGACCTCGGGCAACGGGTCGCGCGGCCGCGGCGGCCGGGGGCGCTGGGCGGCTAGCCACTCGTCGCGGGCGGCCCAGAACGGCAGCAGGTCGGTGACGAGGGTGAGCCTGACCTGTTCCAGCGGCACACCTCGGGACACCACCGAGACAACCACCCGGTCGCGCGGCCCGGAGCCGGCCGGGCGCAGCTCGATCGGCACTCGTGCTTGCGCGGCCCACAGCGTGCCCGCGGAGCGGACCTGGGCCGACAGGCTCTGCTCGTCGACCGACAGCCGGACATTGCGCACCCGGGCGCCGATCTCGTCGGGTTCGTCGACGCCGGAGCGCTCGAAGAGTCGGTCGCGCTCGTGCACGAGCACGTCGCGCGCGGGCGCGACCACGTAGGCCAGCGGCAGGTGCGAGGAGACGTGCGTCGTCGTACTGACGAACGGCCCCGATGGGTTGGCCTCGTCGCCGTAGCCGAGGCTGACGAAGTGACTGTGGCTGTCGGAGTGGTCCTCCAACATCCGGCCCGACCCGAGGTCGGCTCCGGCCAGCCCGAGGATCGGAACCCGCGCCAAGGTGCTCGCCCGCTGCTGTTCGGGCGATATCGATTCGGCGGGCGGGAACGACGGATGTTCCATAGCGCCCCAGGTGGGCTGCACCTCCCGATGATCGCACGCACTGGTTGACCGGCTCCACAATTGACTGCATGATTAGTTCGCCGGCTTGACCGAGCACGGTCTCGGCTCGCCCCACGACGAATGCGTACCCAGGCCCGGTTAGATACGGCGAAAACACGGCGCAGCAAGAGCACGGTGTTCGTGTCACAGCGAGGAGCGACCTGCATGTCCAAGCTCTGGACCAAGAACGGACGACCCTTGTCCTGCCAGGGCAACGACGTCTTCGCGCCGTCGGGCGCCCTCGTGGGCCACATCCACGGTGACCGGGTCTTTCGCGTGGAGGACGGCGGCTACGTGGGCACGCTGGTCGGCGACCGGCTGATCTACCGCACCTACGACATAGACGGACCGAATCGGGCTTATACGCGACGGGTCACCGACATCAACGCCGACACCGTTCCGCCATCGCACACCTGGGGCGACGAGCCGACCGTGCCAGTCTGACCGGCCGACTCACCTCATTCTGGAGCGCCGTCACGCTGAAGCTCCGGTCACGACTGGTCGATGAGCACTGTCCGGGCCCAGCTCGGTGGCCGCCACTCGGCGTCGGGGGACGAGCCGTTGCGCAGTAACCCGACGATCACCCGGACGCCTCGAGGCGGCGTGCTCGGCCAGGCGGTCAGTCCGTCCGTCAAGACGATGATCACGTCGGGGCGCGGGCGTGATCGCACGGCCGCGTCGATGCCGGCGGCCATGTCGGTGCCGCCGCCGCCGCGCAACTGCAACTGGCGGGCCCGGCGGATCGGCGCCGATGCCTGCACTTCGGTGTCCACCGCCAACGCGGTGATGCCGACCCCGCGCAGCCCGACCCGACTCAACACGGCCTCGAGCTCGGCCTGAACTCGGCCGAGGTGGGCTTCGTCCATCGACCCGGAGGTGTCCACGACGACCGTCACCGTGGG
>JAODNL010000235.1 GCA_025465405.1 Pseudonocardiales bacterium
CTGAACACGATCGGCGAGGACTTCGCAGGCCCCACGATCGTCGAGTTCGGCACGGATGCGCAGAAGACGCGATTTCTCGCGCCGATCCTGACCGGCGAGCACATCTGGTGCCAACTTTTCTCGGAGCCGGACGCTGGTTCCGACCTCGCGTCCTTGCGCACCAGTGCCACGCGCGTCGACGGCGGCTGGCGTATCCAGGGCCAGAAGATCTGGACCAGTCGTGCCCACCTGGCCTCGTACGCGATCCTGCTCGCCCGCACCGGCGGCGGCCCGCGGCACAAGGGGATCACCTACTTCCTGCTCCCGATGGACAGCGACGGCGTTACCGTGCGACCGCTGGCGCACCTGCTCGGCGAGGCGGAGTTCAACGAGGTCTTCCTCGACGACGTGTTCGTCCCGGACGAGCTGGTGGTCGGCCAGGTGGACGGCGGCTGGCAGGTAGCGATGGCGACGCTGTCCTACGAGCGGGTGGCGATCGCGACGGGCCGGGTCAACACCCGGCGGGCCGTCGACGAGATCATCGCCGAGGTCGCGACGCGGTCCGGCCCGGACTGCCGTCCGCTCGGGCTGGATCCGGTAGTCCGGCAGAAGGTCGCCGACCTCTACGCCCGCTCGCTCGTGCACTACGTGATCGGCCAGCGCGTGCTCACCCTCGCCGCGTCCGATGGTCCGCCCGGCCCGGTGACCTCGATCGGCAAGCTGTACTTCTGCCCGCTCGTCGAGGATCTCGCCGACTTCCGGCTCTCACTCGACCCGTTGGGAGGGCAGTTCGACCCGGACGACGACGCGAGCGAGGCGGCGCGCTGGGTCCGGCTGGCCTACCAGAGCCGCGGGACGGCGATCGCCGGCGGATCCACGTTCATCCAGCGCAACATTCTCGCCGAGCGGATGCTCGGGATGCCGAGGAGCTGACCGGTGTCGGACTACGCCTGGACGCCCACCCCCGACTACGTCGAGAACGCGAACGTCACCCGGCTCGCGCGCATCAACGGCATCGACTCGCTGCCGGAGTTGCGGGCCCGCTCGGTCGCCGACATCGGGTGGTACTGGGACGCGGTCGTGCGCGACCTGCAACTCCCGTTCCGCCGTCCGTACACGCAGGTCGTCGATGTGAGCGCCGGGATCGAGCACCCGGACTGGTTCGTCGGCGGCACGCTCAACATCGTTGACGCCTGCCTCACCCGCTGGACCCGCGACGCGGAGGCGGCAGCGCGGTTGGCTGTCGTCCACGAGGCGGAGGACGGCAGCGTCCGCACGCTGACCTACGCGGAGCTCGAGGACCAGGTGCGCCGCGCGGCCGCCGGACTGCGCGCGCTCGGCATCGGCAGGGGCGACGCCGTCGCCCTCTTCCTGCCGATGGTCCCGGAGGCGGTGCTCGCCTGTTATGCCGTCGCCTGGCTCGGCGCGGTCATCGTCCCGCTGTTCTCCGGCTTCGCGCCTTCGGCGATCGCAGCCCGATTGCAGGACGCCGAGGCGAAGGCGGTGATCGTCGCGGACGGCACGGTGCGCCGGCGGCGGACCGTCGAGATGCGGCCGCTGCTGGACGAGGCACTCACCACCTGCCCGACGGTCGAGCACGTCGTAGTGATCGGCAACGTGACCGCGGCACCGCCCGTTGCCGGATGCATCGATCTCCCCTGGGACGAGCTGCTCTCGAGCGCCGACGGTGTTGCGGACCCCGAGCCGATGACGGCTGGCGAAACGCTGCTGCTCGCGTACACGTCCGGGACGACCGGCCGGCCGAAGGGCGCGGTACACACCCACGCCGGGTTCCTCGTGAAGACCGCCAGCGAGGTGGCCTACTCGTTCGACCTCTCTGCCGGCGGAGTGTTCTGCTGGATCACCGACATGGGCTGGATCATGGGTCCGCTCTCGATCATCGGGACACACGCGAACGGCGGCACACTGCTGCTGTACGAGGGGTCGCCCGACGTGCCCGACCTCGATCGGCTGTGGGATCTCGTCCAGCGGCACCGGGTGAGCATGCTCGGTGTCTCGCCGACACTGATCCGAACGCTGCGGACGAGCGAACGCGCCGATACAGACCGCTTCGACCTATCGTCGGTGCACACCATTGGCTCGACGGGCGAGCCGTGGGACCCGGACTCGTACGAGTGGCTCGCGCGCGACGTCTTCGACGGCCGCGTCCCGGTCATCAACTTCTCCGGCGGCACGGAGGTCGGCGGCTCGTTCCTCGCGCCCTACCCGGTCGAGACGATCCGCAGCTGTTCGCTCGGCGGGCCGTCGTTGGGCATGGACGTCGACGTCGTCGATGACGCCGCCCGGCCGGTTCGCGGCCAGATCGGCGAGCTGATCTGCCGTCAGCCGTGGCCGTCGATGACCCGCGGCGTGTGGCGCGACGAGCAGCGCTACCACGAGGCGTACTGGTCGACGTTCCCCGGCGTGTGGCGGCACGGCGACTACGCCCTCGTCGACGAGAGCGGGCAGTGGTTCATCCTGGGCCGTTCGGATGACGTGATGAACGTGGCTGGCAAGCGGCTGGCGCCAGCCGAAGTGGAGTCGATCATGGCTACCCATCAAGCCGTCGCCGAGGTCGCTGCGATCGGTGTGCCGGACCCGAAGAAGGGTGAGGCCGTCTGGGCGTTCTGGGTGCCCCGGCCGGACGCGACGGAGGACGTCTCGGACGAGCTGCGCGCGATGGTGGCGCGCGAGTTGGGCAAGCCGTTCGCGCCGAGCACAGTCATCCGCGTCGCGGCATTGCCCAAGACCAGATCGGCGAAGATTCTGCGCCGCGCGGTGCGTGCCGCCGTGCTGGGCACCGATCCCGGAGATCTTTCCGGCGCCGAGAACCCGGAGGCCGTTGACGGCATCCGGGCCGCGGCGAAGGCTCTGTAATGAGCGCCTCAGTCGGTGTCCGGCACCGCTATCTGGGTGCGCTTGTCGACCTTGGCGATCTCGGCGGCATAGGAGTGCACGTGCCTGGACATCCGCCGCACCGCGGCCGCGACGTCCCGCTTCTCGATCGCCTGGGTGATCGAATTGTGCGCGCGGGCGGTAACCTTGCGCACCTCGGCGTCGACAAACGTTTCGTTCTCGGTCGACATGTAGATCGCGCGCGACAGCGCGGTCATGAACGCGGAGATCAGTTCGTTGTGGGTCGCCACAGCCACCGCGACGTGCCAGTCGACGTTGGCCTGGAGAAACTCCGCGAGCGTGCTGTTCGGATCGGCGATCGGCACGTTGGCCGCCTTGAGCGCGGCAATGTCCTCGTCGGTGCGGTGCTGGGCGGCGAGCTGCGCGCAGACCGGCTCGATGGCCTCCCGGGTCTCGAGCACGGCGGCCAGCCGAATCTGGCGGCCGCGGATCAGCAGGCTCAGGGAGCTGGTGACGGACTCGTTTCCGGGGCGCTGGACGAAGGCGCCCCCGGCGCGGCCGGCGCGAATGCGCACCAGG
>JAODNL010000258.1 GCA_025465405.1 Pseudonocardiales bacterium
TGCAACAGGTCCCGTGCGTGGAGATCGCGTCCGCTGACCTCAACGTGCCCGCTGGAGCGCTCCAGGCCGGCCAGGGTGCGCATGAGTTGGGCCTGGCCGTTGCCGACGACTCCGGCGATGCCGATGATCTCGCCGCGCGTCGCCGCGAGTGACACGTCGGTGAATCCCGTACCACTGAACCCGTTCAGCCGTAGGTTGACGTCTGCTGCGGTCGCGGGGTCGCGCTTGGGAGGGAACGTGGAGTCGAGCTGACGGCCCACGATCATCGCCAGCAGTTCCTGGTCGGATACCGCTGCGACGGGGGCTTCGCCGCGCACCCTCCCGTCGCGCAATACCGTCACCCGATCCGCGAGTTCCCGAACCTCGGCCAGGCGGTGGGTGATGTAGACGACAGCCGTGCCGAGAGCGGCCGCGGAGCGGACGCGGCGGAACAGCAACTCGACTGCCTCTTGCCCGAGCGGGGCCGTCGGTTCGTCCAGGATCAGCAGTTTCGGTCGGATGGCCAGGGCCTTCGCGACTTCCAGCAAGTGCTTCTGAGCGACCGTCAGCAGTTCCACCCGGTCTTTGGCATGGACGTTCAGGCCGACGTCACTGAGCAGCGTCCCGATCGCCGCGTCCGCGGACTCGTGCGATGCGAAGAACTGGCGCGGAAGCGCCACTCGCAGGTTCTCCTCGATCGTGAGATCCGGCATCACGGCAGGGTGCTGGTGCACGATCGCGACGCCCAGACGGGTGGCCAGCGCGGGCGTGAGAGCGCTGAACTGCTCCTCGCCGCCGAATCGGATCGTCCCCGTATCGGGTGACACGATGCCGGACGCGATGCTCATCAACGTCGATTTCCCGGCACCGTTCTCACCAAGCAGCGCATGCACCTCACCCGACGAGACGCTCAGAGAAACATCGGTGAGGGCCGCGACACCCGTGTAGGACTTCGAGATTCCCTCCATCTCGAGGATCGCCGGAACGTTCGAGATGGTCGCTGACGGCGGCGAAGTGACGCCTGCCGTTCTCTGATCGCTCACTAGGTAACCCCTGCAGATCGAACTGGCGGTCTGTCGAAGAAGTGGTCAGGGCCGTCCGCACGGAGCTGCACGACCCCGACCACCCTTCGTTCGTGCCTTACTTCTTGAGCAGCTGTGCCTGCTGACTGCCCGGCATCTGCGCCGAGAGGTAGACATCACCCGGCACCGACTTGTCGCACTGGACGTCGTGTGGCTTCTTGCTCACCGAGTCCTCGAACACCGGAGCCTCGAAGGTGGTGCTGGATGGCACGACGCCACCGGTCGCCTTGGCCACGGCGTACTGCACCGCAAGCCGGACGTTGTCATTGCCGGTCGCCACGGTCATGAGCTTGAAGTCCGGGTTGCTCGCCTTCTGGGCCTCGTAGAAACACGAGAGGGAGTTGCCGTCGCTCGTCACGAGCGCTGGGATGGACCGGCCACTCCTCTGGAACTGCGGCAGCGCGCCGACCAGGGACGGCCCGAAGTCCGAGACGATGACGTCGATCTTCGAGAACTTGGCGATGTTGGCGGTCAGGACCTGCTGCGTCAGCGACGGGTCCCAGTTGGTGACGCTGAACGGCTGGTCACCGATGAACTTGTACTTCGGGTCACTCAGGACCTTGGTGAGTTGGTCGTGCTCGGTTACGCCCTGGGTGTTTCCCGGCGGACCACTGACGAACAGGATGTTCGCGCCGCTCGGGAAATTGGTCTTGATCCAGTTCGCCCAGTTGTCGGCGTCCCGCGCTGGGTCCGAGGAAATGTACTGGGTGTAGTTGACACCGGCTTTCCCCCCGGGGAAATCGCGATAGGGGACGGTGATCACGCCGGCCTTGTACGCGCTCGTCAGTGCCGGAAGGACGGCCTTCCCGGCGTCGGGGAAGACCACCATTGCCTTGACGCCCTTGGCCACCATTCCCTGAATGTCGGAGATCGCCTTCTGGGTGTTGCCCTGGCCGTCGGCGTAGTAGTAGTTCGTGACGCTCGGGCACTTGCTCGCCTCAGCCTTGCCGGACGCGGTGGTCACAAGACGCCAGCTGTTGCCGCCGAAGCCGTCCAACAGTGCGAACGACACCTTCTTCGATCCGCACCACGACGGAGCTCCGGCCAGAGGCGAACCACCGCCGCCACCAGCGCCCGATCCACCTGAGCCGCTCTTGCTGCTGCTACTACAGGCCGCGAGCGTGAGCGACGCGACCGCGGCGGTTACCGCGATGAGCGAACGCACCGTACGTTTGTTCATTGATCCATCTCCTTTGTGGTGACCCCGCCACAGATGTGTAGACGGACGTCTCACGAACGTGTTCAGCTGTCGGCCGGCGGGCGCCGGCTCAACCGGCGGCGGTCACGGCCGGTAGTCGGTTCGCGAACCGGGCTCGTACAGTTGCCCAGTTCACCGTGTAAATGGCCACCCCGACCGCGAGCGCACCTGCCTGAACCAGGGTTTGCACCGCGTTGGGCACACCGAGCGCGAGGACGAACTGGTCCAGCTGGGTCAGGAACAGTGCCGCGATTACCGTCGCCACCGGAAACCCTCGCCCGCCGAGCAATGACGTCCCGCCGAGGACCACGACGGCCACTGAGGGCAGCAGGTACGAGTCGCCCTCGTACGCCGTCGGCTGCGTCGTGATGCCGGCCAGCAGGATGCCGGCCAGGCAGTAGAGCAACTGCGCCCACACATACGCACCGCTGCGGTGTTGCCACGCCCGCAAGCCGACCGCCCGGGCCGCATACGGGTTCGCGCCGATCGCCTCGAAGCGCCGACCGGCCACCGTGCGCTTCACCAGCACTATGACGACGACGAGCGCACCAACCGCGAAGTACACCGCGTTGGGAATTCCGAGCGAGGTGCCACCTGCGATAGACGCGAGCCGGTGTGTTGTCGTCCGCGGAGTACCGCCTGAGATCTTCAGGACGAATCCGTAGAGCAGCGCGTTGACGCCAAGGGTCGCGATGATCGAGTTCATCCTCATGCGACCCACCAGGAATCCGTTGACCAGCCCCGTTCCAACGGCGTAAAGCAGCGCCAGAAGAACCGCCGGCAGCAGCTTGGAGTCGTCGCCGTTCGGCTGGTGACTGACGATGACGATGGCCAGCGAAATCGCCCCGGGAGCGGACAGGTCGATGCCGCCCTGCTGGACGACGAGCATCTGCCCGAGGCCCACTATCGCCAGAACCGAAGCGAACGGCAGCATCCCGAGAAGCGCACCGTGTGACACGCTGGATCGCGCAAACACCGTGCACACGATGAACAGCGCTGCCGTTGAAACGACGACGGTGATGAAGCCCTTGGGAACTGTGAAGCGCGAGCTGCCCAGCCTGGCAACCTCGCGTCGCTCCAAAAGGGTCATGGCAAATGGCTCCTCATCGCCGCCCCGCGAGGCGTTCGGCGTCACCGTTCATGTGTTGAGCCTGACTGTACATAGCGCGTTGAGTGTTCACAATAAGTTTCAGTAACAATTCGAACTCGTACCCTGCATCGAAGTGCCATCAGACAGTGGTCGCCTGGCGCCTGCTCAGCGCGCATTGACGAGAACCTTCACTTCGTTCCCAGTCGGCGAGAGCAGGGTCTCGAACCCCTTCTCGACGAGATCCTCGGCGCCGATTTGTGCCGTCACAACCTTCTGAACCGGAATGCCCTTGCGCGCGATCAGGTCGATGATTCGCGGCCAGTCGTTGAGCGGGTAGCACCAGGTGCCGTTATACGTGATTTCACGTTGGGCGAGCGCCATCGGGTCGATGCTGGCCGGCTTCGTGAACAATCCTGTCTGCGTTATGCGACCCGCCGAACGCACCGCTGCGAATCCCGCGTGCAGAGCGCGCTCGTTGCCCGAACACTCCACCACGGCATCGACGCCGATTCCGCCCGTCCGGTCCCGAAGGTGTGCGGAGACGTCGATGGCCGACGGGTCGAGAACCTCGCCGATCGCGAGTGAGCGCGCCAATTCGGCACGGATCGGATTCACTTCCGATATGTACACCGCCGCTCCGAGCGCCTCTGCATACAGCGCAGCAAGAACACCTATAGGCCCGGCTCCGCTGATCAGCACACTCTCACCCGGGCGAACGCGCGCGCTATCCACCCCGTATGCCGCTACCGCGGTCGGTTCGACGAGGGCGCCCTGAATCTCGGTCATAGAATCCGGAATCGGCGTCACGTTTCGAGCCGGTACGATCGCCAGCTCGGCGATTGCGCCCCAGTCGAAACTCAGACCGATACACCCCATTGACACACAGAGATGACCCAGGCCGCGACGACAGAAGTAGCAGTTGCCGCACGTGAGGATGGGCATCACGGAAACACGCTCGCCGACCCTCAGCCCGTGGACACCAGGTCCGACTGCAGCCACCTCGCCCGAGAACTCGTGGCCGAGGATCTGCGGCGCCCGTGCTGATGTCAAGGGATGGGGCTCGGTCGGTATAACGATCGGTCCGACCGCGTATTCGTGCAGGTCCGTCCCGCAGATACCGCACCAGTATGGCCGCAACAGGACCTCGCCCGGCCCGGGCTCGCCAGGCTCCGGCACCGACTCAACGCGAATGTCGTGAGCACCGTGAAAGACCGCAGCGCGCATTTGCCCGCCCTTCAGACTCTGGGACTTGTGGACGCCTCGCCCGGCTTACCTAACGGAGCGAGCCTCTCCAGGAACCACTCGGTGGCGGCTGTCGCACATTGCATCAGCAAGTTCTGCTTGCTGTAGAGCGCGAGATGATCCGACTTGTCGATCACAACCAATTTCTTCTTCGCGGTCGGAATCGCGTTGTACGCCGCGATCTCCTCGTCCCACAGCGTGATGTCGTCGTTCTCGGCCACGATCACGAGGGTCGGCGTGTTCACGATGCGAGGCAGGAAGGGCTTGACGTTGTAGGACATGAGTAGGTCGACGGATTCGAGCGTGGCATTGAAGTCATAATTCGGTGCCACGGTCTGCTGGAATTCGAGAAACACCGAATGGCCCTCGGGGAACGGCCAGGCAGAGATCTCGGCGGACGTATCGACGGTGAAGTGGGGGACGTAGGTCTCGGCGCCCTCGGTGAACCTCCGGCGCCGAGCCTCCAAGATCGCTCGCTCGAGCCGACGAAAGTTGACGGTGCCATTGTTGAGCCTCATGTTCACATATCCGTCGATCACCGGAATCTGCGATACCGCGCACTTGATCCGGGAGTCGACCGCGGCCAGGACCAGCGCGTGCCCTCCGCTGTAGGACAGTCCCCACACGCCAATGCGGCCGGCATCGACCTCGGACAACGTCTCGGCGAACGAGATTGCGTTGCGATAGTCCTCAATCTGCATGGCCGGATCGATGTGCTGGCGCCGGTCGCCATCACTGTCACCGAAGTTGCGGTAGTCGAACAGGACGGCGGCGAAGCCGTTCTCGGCGAACATCTCGGCATAGTGCGGCTGCACGATCTCCTTCACGTAACACCACCCGCCAGCCATGATCACCGTCGGGAACGGGCCCTCCCCGTCGTCCGGCGTGTACAACCACCCACGCACGATCGTCGCGTTGCTGGAGAACTCGATGTCACGTCTCACCTACGGCCCCTTAGTGTCCGTCCGGGCCCGACGGGCCTCGGCGCCAGGCCCCGCCCTGCGGCCGCGTCGATGATCGGTCGGGCAGCTCGATCAGTCGCTCGGAATGGTTCGATGGTGTCAGCCGTTGCCTAACCCGTCAAGTGACAGTTCACAGAACTTGTTGGTCTGTTTGCTCGTCCGGTGCCGCGGCGCCGCGGTGCAGGACGGCCAGCGCGGACATGTCCCGGTCGCCCAAGCCCGCGGCCACCGCCGCATCCGTGATGCGTGCGGCCGCGGCAGCGAGCGGTACCGGACTCCCTCTGTCCCGCGCGAACTCGACGACCAGGCCGAGGTCCTTGCGCATCAGGTCAATCGTGAACGCGACCGGGTGCCCGTCCGGATCAGCAAACGCCGCCCGTTTGTACTGCACGAACGGCGCTCCGACCACGCTCGCCGAGAAGACCTCGAGCGCCATGTCTCGCGAGACACCGCCCCGTTCAGCGAGCACGAGCGCCTCGCTGATGGCACCGTCCAGGATGTGCACTACGGCGTTCACGCTGAGTTTCATCGCCTGGCCGCTGCCGGACCCACCGACGTGGACCACGCGGGCGGCGAACGCGGCGAGTATCGACTCGAGCCCACTTACCGATTCGGCCTTCCCACCTGCCATTACCAACAGCCGACGGGCGCGGACCGTGGGGACGCTCCCCGATACCGGCGCATCGACGAAGTCGATCCCTGCCTCGTTCAGCCGGGCGGCGCAATGGCGCGCGGAATCGACGCCGGTCGTGCTCAAGTCGCAGACGACCGTTCCCGTCCGCATCGCAGCCGCGGCTCCGTCGCGGCCGAACAGGACGTCGTCGATGGCGGGGCCGTCGGCGAGCATCGTCAGCACGGCCTGCGCGTTCACCACCGCCTCGGCCGGGGTCCGCGCGCGGCGAGGGGTGCGGTCGGCACCAGCGAGCTGGAGTTCGTCGTCCAAACGTGGGTACCCCGCCGACGAGCGGTTCCACACAGTCACGTCGTGCGATGCCGCGCACAGCGCCGCGGCCATGGCAGCACCCATCCGGCCCAGGCCGAGAAACGCAATCGTGGTCATGCCCAGGGATCCACGAGGATCTTCCCCTGCACGGTTCGGGCAACCAGGGCATCCAGCCCGTCGGGCACTACCTGGTCCAAGGCGATGACCCGATCGAGCAGGTGTGTGCTGACATCGCTGTCGGTCAACAGCGTCAAGGCCTCCGGGATGTCCTCCCCACAGACGTGGGCGACCGTCGTCAGGAGGTCGACCTCCCTAAGCGTCGTCGCGGCGAGATCCACGGTCTGTGGAGCATGCGAGAGGCCGACCAACAGGACGCGCCCACCGCGAGCGGCCATGCTCGCGGCGTGCTGCGCCGCCCCGTCCGAGCCGCTCGCCTCCACCACGACGGTGGCGCCGTCGGGCAACAAGTCGCGCACGGCTGCGACCGGATCCACGCCGATGACATTCACAGTGTCGGTGGCCCCGAGCGCGCGGGCAGTGGCCAAGCGGGCGTCGTCGATGTCGAGCGCCACCACGCGCTGTGCGCCCCGCCCCGCGAGTCCGCAGAGAATGAACGATCCGATGGCACCGGCGCCGATGAGCACGACGGTGTCGCCCTCGGTGATCCTCGCGAGCCGCGACGCATGAAGACCAACGGCCAGCGGCTGCGCGAGACCGGCCGAGTCGTCCGAGCATCCCTTCGGGATCTCGACACAGGTCGATTCGGGCACCGCTACGTACTGCGCGAGCCCTCCGTCGGCGCTGAGGCCGAGGGTCCAGTACGAGGCGCAGAGGTTGGTTCGCCCGGCCCGACACCAGTCGCATTTGCCGCACGACACGCCGGCGCCGGAGGCTACCCGCGTGCCCGCTGTGGTCACCGTGTCGGCTCCGCCGTCCACCACATTGCCGATGAATTCGTGACCCATGACCATCGGACCCAGGTGGCCACTGGCCGGGTGCCGGCGTTCGACCGGGAACATCCGCGGGCCGTGTGCGTACTCGGTCGCGTCCGATCCGCAGATACCGCATCGGGTGACCTGGACGAGAAGCTGGCCGGCGGCGGGCTGGGGAACCGGTCGGTCTTCGATTCGCACGTCGCCCCGGCCGTAATAGATGGCGCCGCGCATCCGCTGTCCGTTCATAGTCAGGCCGCTCATAGTCAGGCCGCGCTCGAGGTGAGGTGCACTTTGATCTGCGACGGGTCTGATCGTGCGGACTCGACCGCGTCGGTGGCGGCCAAGAGCGGCAGCTCGGTCGTGACCAACCGCGACAGGTCGACGCGGGTTCGCTCGAGGAAGCGCAACGTCTGTGGCCACACGCCGGGCGAGCCGATGATCCCGCGGATCTGGAGCTCCTTCGACTGGATCAGACCCAGCTGCGCCTGCGCGTAGCCGCCCACATCGATGCCGACGTTCACGAGCCTCGCGCGAAATCCTGCCGCCTCCAGTGCGGCGGCCATTGCGCGCGGCTTGCCGCTGGCTTCGATCACGACATCGGCGCCGCGGCCCTTGGTCGCGCTAAGCACGTCGTCGACGAAGCTCTCCGCAGTCGGGTCGAATTCGACTTCAGCGCCCAGTTCGAGCGCCAGGCCGGCGCGTGTCTTGGTGGGTTCGGCGACGATGACGCGGCAACCCCTCGCCGCGGACGCGGCGACCACACCGAGACCGATCGGCCCGGCGCCGAAGACCAGGACGGTGTCGCTCGCATCGAGGTTGTCGGCTCGCACGGTCGCGTAGTACCCGCAGCTGAACGGCTCCACGAGGGCGCCCTGTGTCCAGGACATCGAGTCAGGCAGCCGGTGCAGCCACTCGGGACGAGCGACGAAGAACTCCGCGGCCGCTCCACTGATGCTGAAACCGAAGTGGTCGTTTCCGATCACGCACTCCCCCACGACGCGGTCGCCCGGACTGACCGCGTCGACCTCCGCTCCGACCTCGATCACCTCTCCGGCCCACTCGTGGCCAGGGATCACTGGGTATTCAAAGGGGATGATGTAGCGACCCTCGAGCAGCTCGATGTCGGAGTGGCAGATCCCGACCGAGCGGGACGCCACCAAGACCTCGTCGGCGCCGATCCCCGGTACCGGAACGTCGTTGACCGTCGCGGCCGCGTGGCCGACGAACTGAAGAGCCTTCACGAAACCCCCTGCCGAGTCCGCGGCGCGCCGCGGCGCCGACGCCCGCGCCGCAGCTCATCTGCCACGGGTGTTCATCAAAGTAGGACGCCGTCGCTCAGCGCGTCAAGTATTCCTTTACAGACGGTGGTCGTGGTGCCCGTCGCGGCCAAGCACGAACCAGATCGACTTGACCGGCACGTCGCCTTCGTTGTGCAGGCGGTGCGGGGTGGCAGAGTCGAAGGCGATGGCATCACCAGCACCGAGCTGGTAGTCCTCGAACGCGAGGGTGACGTTCAGCTGGCCGCTGATCACGTACCCGTATTCGTAGCCGGAGTGTCTCGTCAACCGCTCGTCGACGGTCGAGCTGCCACCCACGTCATACGTGACGAGCATGAAGTTCACGGACTGGCTACCACCGGTGGACAGCTGTTCCCACGTCACGCCGGTATCCAGGACGAGGCGGCGGCCACCACCCAGACGCACAACCGGACTGCGGGTGTCGGTCGGCTCGGCTGCCATCGCGGCCAACGCCCCACCTAGGTCGATGTTCCCGCGGCGGGTCGCCGCCGCTGCCGTGCCCCCACCGTCCGTCGCGCTCAGGGCGTCCGTGCTCGCGTCGTTCGATCGCTCCGGCCGGGCGACGCCCGCGTCGGCGAACAGCTCGTCGACCGTGATGTCCAGCTCGTTGCAGATCGAATACAGCGTGGCTACCGACGGCTGGGACTTCCCGTTCTCCAGCTGGGAGATGAACGATGCCGACACGCCTAACTGCTTGGCGAACTGCCGCAACGACAGCCCCGCGGCCAGTCGCCTCTCACGCAGATGCGCGCCGACGCCGGCAACGGCTTCGCGGCGATCGGCAGCGAGCAGCGGCTGCTCAGAGGCGCCACCGGTCGTGCGACTGCTCGCGGAAGGCACGGCGTCCTCTTTTCCGTGGAAGTGTTGGCGCTATCGAGATGCTCGGAGAATGGGAGTCTCCGGTAATAACGATACGGAATTCGGTGACCCTCGGAACGACGCCACTCCGCGTCGTCGGTCAGACCAGGACCATTCCGCCGTCGATCATGATGACTTGCCCGGTGAGATAGTCCGAGTCCGCAGAGGCAAGGTACAGCGCCGTCCCGCAGATATCCTCGGGAGTAGCGACCCGGCCGAGCAGGATCCCGGACGCGAAATCGTCCATCGCCTGGCCCGGCCGTGCTGAATCGCCGATGTCCATGAGGTCCTTGTCCAGCTGCGTCCACAGTGGCGTACCCACTACGCCCGGGGCGAACGCATTACACGTGATCTTGTGTTCGGCCAAAGCCCGCGCGCCGGCCTGGGTGAGCGAGATGACCGCAGCCTTGCTGGCGCAGTACGGGGCGAAGCTCGGAAATCCCTGGCGCCCGGCGATCGACGCGGTATTGATGATTTTGCCGCCCGTGCCCTGCTCGATCATTTGCTTGGCGGCCTCCTGAATTCCCAGCAACGTCCCCATCGCGTTGACGTCCATGATGGAGCGCCAGTTCTCTTCGGTGACATCCAGCAAGTGCAGCGGCTTGTTGAAGCCGGCGTTGTTGAAGACGACGTCGAGCCGCCCGAACGCCTCGAGCGTCCGTTCGATTGCCGCTCGCACCTCGGAGCGCTTGCTGACGTCGGCGACCGCATCGACCGCGGACCCGCCGGCGGCGGCGATCTGCTCGACCGTCTCCTTGGCGCCGTCGGGGTTCAGGTCGACGACGACGACCTTGGCACCCTCCGCCGCACAGCTCACCGCGATCGCGCGGCCCATTCCGCTTCCGGCTCCGGTGATGAGAACCACGCGATCCTTCAGCCGTTCACCCATGCTCACTACCTCCGAATCGAGCGGGGCCCGCCCTGAGCGGGTTGTTCACCAGGGTCCGCCATGTGTTCACTAATACTTGACCGTACGACGCCGTGCGGTCAAGCTTCTGATCGCTGGAACTTCGAGGAGGAGCGGCATGACGGACGGACGCGAGGCACTCGTGGTCGGAGCGAGCGGCATCTCCGGCAACAACGTGGCGAGACGGCTGGTCTCGCACGGGTGGACGGTGTGGGGCCTCACGCGCAGCGGTTCAGTGCCGGTGGATGAGGTGCAGCCGATCGCCGCTGACGTCCAGAAAGCGGACGAGGTACGCCACGCCCTCGACGGGGTGAGCCCTACGCACATCTTCTACTGCACGTGGGCGCGCCGAGCCGTCGAGGCGGAGAACTGCGCGGTCAATTCCGCGATGCTCAGCAACGTGCTCACGGCACTCGCCGACCGGTCGACGGTCCAGCACGTCGCGCTGGTCACCGGACTGAAGCACTACCTCGGTCCGTTCGAGTCGTACGCGAAGTCCCCGGCGGTGACGCCGTTCCGGGAAGAGCAACCGCGGCTGCCCGGCGAGAACTTCTACTACGACCAGGAGGATGTACTGTTCGCCGCGGCGGAGCGGGATGGCTACACATGGTCGGTGCACCGTCCGCACACCATGATCGGATGGGCGCTCGGCAACACGATGAACATGGGCGTGACGCTGGCTGCCTATGGTGCGCTATGTCGCGAGACCGGCGAGCCGTTCGTGTTCCCCGGATCGCCCGAGCAGTACAGCGGCGTCACCGACATCACCGACGCACGGCTGCTCGCGGCTCAGCTGGAATGGGCCGCGACGACGCCGGATGCGGCGAACACCGCGTTCAATACCGTCAACGGCGACGTCTTCCGGTGGCGGCAGATGTGGAAGGTCGTCGCGGCCGGGCTGGGCGTCGAGCCGGCGGAATATCCCGGCTACCCTCAGCCCCTCGAGACCCGGATGGCCGGGATGGGGCCGGTGTGGCAGCGGCTGGTCGAGCGCTTCGACCTCCAGCCGACGTCGTTGGATTCGCTGGCGTCGTGGTGGCACACCGATGCCGACCTCGGGCGCACCATGGAGACCTTCGCCGACATGAACCTCGGCCGGTCACTCGGCTTCACCGAGACGCAGGATTCGCGCCGGTCGTTCCTGGACCTGTTCGACACCCTGCGGGAGGCCCGGGTCATCCCGCCGCTGTGATCGACTCGTCCGGCACCGCGCCTTCGAGCTCGTTCCGTACGAATTCGAGCTCGCGCACGACGTAGTCGACGATGTCACCGCTCTTGAGGTCGGCCGGCAGCACGTCCCAGGTATAGGTCTCGATCTCGAGATGGGTGGATTGTGGCGTCGCGGCGTGCACGCGCAGCGCCGCCTCGAGCGCGAATCGCGTCGTTCGGAACGGCCCCAGATCATCGAGGAACACCGGAACGTGGAAGTGCGTGCGCCACTCCCGAGCTCCGCCGGGCTCCTTCGTCCACGCGTCTACGGCGTCCCGCAGCGTCAGGTAGTGGGTGAGCCGGCCGTCGCGTAGCTCAGTTGTCTGGCTGAGATAGATCGTGTCGGTAAAGCGCTCCAGCTCCGCCACGACGGACTCCGAAACCGCGGGCACCCACAGTGCAGCCGCCTCTTGGAGCTTGAACACCGGCACGCCGGCGTCAGCGAGAAGGGCCAACGAGGAAGGGATGTCGTCGAACTCCACCGC
>JAODNL010000284.1 GCA_025465405.1 Pseudonocardiales bacterium
GGCAACAGCGCGTCGGCCGCGGCGCGCAACACCCGCGGCGAAGCGGCCAGCAGGCCCGCCGCGTCGAAGGAGGGCGCGAGCGCGACGACACCGTCCAGCGGCACCGCTCCGTGCGTGGGTCGCAGCCCGAACAGCCCGCAGTACGACGCGGGCACCCGGATCGAGCCGGCGGTATCCGTGCCCAGCCCCAGGTCGGCCAGCCCCGCCGCGACCGCGGCCGCCGGGCCACTGGACGATCCGCCGGGGATACCGCCGGGGACAGCCGCGTTCGGCGGAGTGCCGTAGTGCGCGTTGGTGCCGGCCAGGCTGAAGGCCAGCTCGTCGGTCTGTGCGACGCCGGTGAGCTCGGCGCCGGCACGCAGCAGGGTGGCGAGGGCCGGCGCGTCGGCCTGCTCGATCGGTGCCATGGACAGCCAGGTCGGATTTCCCGCGCCGATGCGTTCGCCTTCGAGCGCGAACAGATCCTTGACCGCCAGGCGGACGCCGGCCAGCGGACCGGGTTCCGAGCGGCGCAGGGGCCGGTGCCGCGAGCGCCAGATCGCCGAGTCGTCCACCGGCGGGCGGGTGGCCGGCCCGGCGGTCGCCACCTGGGCGGCCGCGATCCGCCAGCAGTCTCCGACGCGCTGCCAGATCTGGGTCTGCGCGCCGGTGCCGCCGTCGGCTCGGGTGGTCTCGGCGACCAGCAACGCGATATCCGGGCCGAGGGCCCGTACGTGCAGCCGGTCGACCCGACGCGCGGGTGGCGGCGTGCGACCGCGGCGGAACGCGGTTATGTGCTCCGCTCCGACGAGGACGGCGCCGCCGTCGGCGCGCAGTGTCTCGGGCGCATCGAGGAAGGCGTGCTCGAGGTTGGCAACGTCATTGGTCATCAGGGCGTGCTCGTATGCCCAGAACGCGTCGAGAAGGCCATCGGGGGCGGCGGCAGACACGTGCACAGCTGATCACGCTTCTGCGACGGTGATGTTTCATCGCTCGTCAGCTCGGTCACGGGGTTGAAACACCACGGTCCTACCGTCTCGGCATGGCCGCTCCACCCGTCCTCGTGCCGCCGAGCGAGCTGCGTGCTTACCAGATCAGTCCCGGCGACACCGTCAAGTTGGTCGTGCTCGCCGGCCCGGCGACCGGCTCGAGCACCACCGTCGTCTTCGAGATCTGGGAGCCGGGTGGCGCGCAGCCACCCAACTCACACCCCGATTCGGCCGAGACCTTCGTCGTGCTGGCCGGTTCCGCCGTTGCCCATAGCGACGAGCACGCTCTGAAGCTGCAGGCCGGTGACACCCTCGTGCTGCAGCCGGGATCGGTGCACCGCATCGTCAACGCGTCCGATGCCGAGCGGCTGTACACCCTGACCGTCATGGCCAGCGACGGCGGCTTCGCCGACCTGATCACGAACGGTTCGCCCGTCCCGCTGGACGCACAGGATCTCGCCGTGCTCGGCGGATCAGCGCTCTGAGCGAGTCGGCGTGTTGCCGGCCCGTAACACCGGCGGCACGTGGCCCGAACACGCCGCGGTTAGCGTCGCCGCGTGCTGTCAGGACGGTCGCCGCTTGCAGGACGGCTGCCACACTCAGAACGGCTGCCGTGGTTCGCGACGCGGGACCTCGGCGCCGGGTACCACCTGATCGCCGAACCGGGCCACGTGAACAGCTTCCTCGTCACCGGCGAGCGGCTGGCCCTGCTGTTCGACACCGGGATGGGCATGAGCCCGCTGCGTCCGGTAGTCCGGTCGATCACGGACCTGCCACTGCTCGTCGTGAACTCCCACCACCACTACGACCACCGCGGCGGCAATGCGGAGTTCGCCGACCATGCCGTCGACGTTGCGGTGCACGTCGACGGGCTGGACCTGCACGACGCGGCACCGCCGGAGTTCCTCGGCAGGTACCGGACCGTCGCCGCCGATACCGAACGCGACTTCGCCGCGTACGAACAGCTCGACCGGCAGCGGTTCTTCCTGCTGTCCGATGCCATGCGGGTGCGGCCCACGCCGGATCTGACCGCCTGGAGCATCCCCGCGGTCGCGCCCACGCATGCGCTCATCGACGGCGACCGGCTCGATCTCGGCGGACGCGAGCTGCAGGTGCTGCACACGCCCGGCCACTCGCCGGATTCGCTGTGCCTGTGGGACGAGGACACCGGGACCGTGCTGGCCGGTGACACGGTGCTTGCCGCCGCGTCCTGGGCGCACTCCGCGGAAGGCGACGTCGCGGTCTTCGCCGACAGCCTGGCCCGGCTGGCGAAGCTGACCGTGCGGCGCGCGCTCGTCGCGCACAACCTGCGCGCCGAGTTGCCTGGCTCGTTCGTCACGCGAGCCGCGGCCAACATGGCGGCGGTCCGTGACGGCCGGACGACGCCGTACCCGGCTACGGACCTGTTCGGCAACGCGGTGTGCCGCCACGACTTCGACGACGTCGCGATCTTCACCCGACCGGAAGCGAGCACCGAATGACCGCCCTACCTTCCGTCGCCACTGACCGCATCAGCGAGTTCGTCGACCGCGTGGCGCGCGACCTGGGCGGCGGCACGGTGAGCATGGACCCGGTGCGGCGCGAGCGGCTCTCGGTCGACTGGGCCCACATGTCGCCGATCCTGCAGGAGCTTCTGCCCGCCGGCCTGGCCGACGTGGTCGTCACGCCGCGCAGTGCCGACGAGATCGCGGTCGTCGTGGCGCACGCATACGACCTCGAGGTTCCGGTCACCGCCCGCGGAACCGGCCTGGGCAACTACGGCCAGGCCATCCCGCTCGCCGGCGGCGTGCTCGTCGACGTGAGCGAGTGCCGTCGCATCCTCGTCGTCGGCGACGACGAGGTCACCGCCGAGGCGGGCGTGCGCATGCGCGACCTGGAGGACGCGACCCGCAGGCACGGGCGAGAGCTGCTGATGTTCCCGTCGACCAAGGGCTCCACGCTGGGCGGTTTCCTCGCCGGCGGCAGCGGGGGAACCGGCTCGCTGCGCTTCG
>JAODNL010000289.1 GCA_025465405.1 Pseudonocardiales bacterium
AAGACGCCCCCTGGCTCGGGCAGCACCGCACCGACGGCGCTGTCACCGGTCTCGGTCGACGCGCCGCCGCCCAACGCGGCAGCGGATGCTCCGTGCACGAAGCTGCTCGGTGCTCTGCCGATCACGCTCGCGGGCCTGGCCGGCCGGCCGGCCCGCTCGAGCTGGACCTACGTTGCGGCCTGGGGTCAACCCGCGATCGTGCTGCGCTGCGGGGTGCCGCGGCCGGCCGGGCTCACGCCCGGCAGCACGGCTCAGGTCGTCGCGATCGACGGGGTGAACTGGCTGCCCGTCCAGCAGAAGAAGCTCACCGTGTGGACGGCCATCGACCGGGCCGCATACATCGAGGTCACGATCCCGAAGTCCTACGCCCAGCCGCCGCTCGCGCCGATCTCCGACGCGATCGCCAAAGCACTTCCCGCGGTGTGCGTCGTGGATCCGAATGCCGACCCCAGCCAGCTCTGCACGCATCGCGCGTAACGCGGGCTACGGCTTCTCCAGACCCCGGCGGGCGGCTCGGTCGGCGGCGCGGCCGAAGGCGCTCACTAGGCCCTGCACGGCCAGCGGGCGCAGCCGGGCGAGCATCGCCACAACCTGCTCGTGGTCGAGCTCGCCCCGCTGGTAAGGCCCCCAGATCGCCTGGACGAACACCTCCGTGAGGCCGTTGGCGACCGCCGTCGCATGCTCCTCGATGATCCGCGCCGAGTCGTCCAGCACGCTGACCGGGACCGGCAGCCGCAGCAGCTCGACGGCGTGGCCGAGCACGGCGGGCGCGGCCCGGAACGCGTCGTCGCCGCGTCGTTCGAGCGCGCCGACGCCGACCAGGTAGGTGACCTCCTCCTCGGTGACCCGCCGCCCGATCCGCCGCTCCAGCGCGGCGCGATCCAGTTCCTCCGGGGGGTCCGGCAGCCACGGGGCGAGTACCGCCGCCTGCACCGCGTACTCGGCCGGGCTGGCGTCGGCCGGGATGCGGGCGAGAACCCGCTCGATGGCCGCGAGGGTGTAGCCGTGCTCCTGCAGGGTTCGGACGAGTTCGAGCCGCATCCGGTGCCGCGCGTCGTAGTACGCGACCCGACCGCGGCGTTCGGGCGGCGGCAACAGCCCCTCGGTTGCGTAGAACCGGACCGTGCGTACCGTCGTGCCGGTGCGCGCGGCGAGCTCGTCGATGGTGAGCTCGTCAGTGCCAACCGTAGCCATGGACGCAGGGTAGACCACGACACATCCACTGGTACTTGACAACTGTGTCAGTAAGACTGGCAATATCGGGATCACTCCAGCGACTCGTTCGAGGACGGTAGGCATATGAGCACTGAAGCCACTGAAGCGTTCGTCTACGACGCCGTACGCACCCCCCGCGGACGCGGCAAGAGCACCGGTTCGCTGCACGGCACGAAGCCGGTGTCGCTGGTCGCCGGGCTGATCGACGAGGTGCGCAAGCGCAACCCCGGCCTCGATCCGGCGCAGGTGGAGGACGTCATCCTCGGCGTCGTCTCCCCCGTCGGCGAACAGGGTGCCGACATCGCCCGCACCGCCGCGCTGGTTGCCGGTCTCGAGACGTCCGGCCCGGGCTTCCAGCTCAACCGGTTCTGCGCGTCCGGCCTCGAGGCGGTCAACATCGCCGCCCAGAAGGTGCGCTCCGGCTGGGAAGACCTGATTCTGGCCGGCGGCGTCGAATCGATGTCGCGCGTGCCCATGGGCTCCGACGGCGGCGCGTGGGCGATGGACCCCGAGACCGCCTACCAGACCAGCTTCGTACCGCAGGGCATCGGCGCCGACCTGATCGCCACGATCGAGGGGTTCAGCCGCGAGGACGTCGACATCTTCGCCGCCGAGTCGCAGACGCGAGCCGGCAAGGCGCTCGCCGACGGCGCGTTCGGCCGTTCGGTGATCCCGGTCGTCGACATCAACGGGCTGACCGTACTCGAGCACGACGAGTTCCCCCGCCCTGGAACCACCCCGGAGACGTTGGGCGGCCTCAAGACGTCGTTCGCCGCGATCGGCGACATGGGTGGCTTCGACGCCGTCGCGCTGCAGAAGTACCACTGGGTCGAGAAGATCAACCACGTGCACACGCCGGGCAACTCGTCGGGCATCGTCGACGGCGCGTCGCTGGTGGTGATCGGCAGCGAGCAGGCCGGCCGGGACATGGGTCTGGAGCCACGCGCGCGCATCGTCGCGGCCGGTGTCGTCGGCAGCGAGCCGACGATCATGCTGACCGGCCCGGCCCCGTCGGCGCGCAAGGCTCTGGCCAAGGCCGGTCTCACGGTCGACCAGATCGACCTGTTCGAGGTCAACGAGGCGTTCGCGGCGGTCGTCCTGAAGTTCATGAAGGATCTGGACGTGCCGCACGAGAAGGTGAACGTCAACGGCGGAGCGATCGCGCTCGGCCACCCGCTCGGCGCCACCGGCGGCATGATCATCGGCACCCTCATCGACGAGCTGGAACGCCGCGACCAGCGTTTCGGTCTTGCCACCCTCTGCGTCGGCGGCGGCATGGGCGTCGCCACGATCGTCGAGCGTCTCTGACCAACGGACACGGAGCAGAATTCATGACTGAGCAGAACACGATCCGCTGGGACCAGGACGCGGACGGCATCGTCACGCTGACGCTCGACGACCCGACACAGCGCGCGAACACCATGACCCCGGCGTACCAGGCGTCCATGACGGCCGCGGTCGACCGGCTCTACGGCGAGAAGGAATCGGTCACAGGGGTGATCGTCACGTCCGCGAAGGACACCTTCTTCGCCGGCGGCGACCTCACCCTGCTGTCGCAGGTGGACGACGCCAACGGCGCCGAGTTCCTCGCCGGCGTCACCGCGATCAAGGCCGACCTGCGCCGGCTCGAGACGCTCGGCCGACCGGTCGTGGCCGCGCTGAACGGCGCCGCGCTGGGCGGTGGTCTGGAAATCGCGCTCGCGTGCCACCACCGGATCGCGCTGGACAACGCGAAGGCCCAGTTCGGGCTGCCCGAGGTCACCCTCGGCCTGCTGCCCGGCGGCGGCGGCGTCACGCGCGTAGTCCGGTTGCTGGGCCTGGCCGACGG
>JAODNL010000354.1 GCA_025465405.1 Pseudonocardiales bacterium
AGCCAGCAGAAGCAGGTCGCGGCGTAACCGCGGCAACACCCCCACCAGACCACGCCGCGCAGAAACTGGAGTAACCAATGCCCAACGACCTGATCAGCACCGACCCGATCGTCGCCCGCAACTTCTACCTGAACATCGACGGCGAGAACCTCGTCCTGTCCGGTGTCTCCGGCCTGGACATCGAGCTGGAGGTCGTCCCGCTGAACCAGAACGGCAAGGACGGCAAGCAGCAGCACATCAAGACGCTCGGTGGCACGATCAAGGCACCGGACATCAGCATCACCCGGATGGCACCGCTCAGCGCTGAGAACGATCCGGTCTGGAAGTGGTTCAAGGACATCCGCGACGGTGGCATGAAGGCCGACGCGCGCGACACGAAGCGTAAGAACGGGTCCATCGTTCTATATGACAGTTCCTACACCGAGGTGGGACGATTCAACTTCTTCAACGGCTGGCCGAGCAAGATCGGCACTGACGCGCTCAGCACCGACTCGAACGAGCCGATGAAGGAGACGATCACGCTCGTTGTGGAGCGCATTGAACGCGTCAAGTGAGTAGGGGTTCATGGGTCTGAAGACCAGCTACGACTTCACCCTTCCGCGCGGGTACGTCGACGGCCAGGGGCGGGTGCACCGTACCGGCACCATGCGCCTGGCCACCGCGCGGGACGAGCTCGAGCCACTGCGTGATCCGACGGTGGTAGGTCCCGACGACCCGCGCCTCACCGTCCTGGTGCTGGCTCGGGTCGTCGAGCGGCTGGGCGAGCTCGAGCTGGTCACCTCGCACGACATCGAGGGCCTGTTCGCGGTGGACCTGGCCTATCTGCAGGACTTCTACGGCGTCATCAACTTCGGTAGCCAAGAGGAGTACGACGAGTTGATCCGCTCGCAGCAGGAGACGTCCCTGCTGGGCGAGCAACCGACGACGGGGGCGAAGGCCGAGGCGGCAGCGGCCGAGGAGGCGCCGGCGCAATCTGCTCCGGAACAGCCAGCTCGTCCGCCGCTGCGCACGGCCGTCGAGGAGCTTCCCCGCAAGGCGCTGTAGGCGAGGTGACGGGCCGTGATGCGCTACCCCACCGACGCCCTGTGGCAGGAGATCGCCTATCTCGCCTACCACTTGCACTGGCCGCTGCCCGATCTGCTCGACCTCGAGCACATGGATCGGGTGCGGATGGTGCGCGCCGTCGTGGCCCTGAACGAGCGAGCATGGCAGGCGGTGCGTGAATATGCCCAGTAGCGAGGACCCACTCGGCGGCGATCCGCCGACCGCGAACCGGTTCTTGTTCGAGGTCGACGGCGTCGAGATCGGGGTGTTCCGCGAGGTCACCGGACTGCAGGTGACGGTGGGGACCGACGAGATCCGCGAGGGCGGCCAGAACGGGTTCGCGCACAAGGTTCCCGGACGCATGACCTGGCCCAATCTCATCTTCCGCCGCGGTATCACCCAGAGCGACGCGCTCTTCACCTGGCTGAACAAGTCCTCCGGCGAGGGCTTCGCCGGCGCGGGCAACAAGATCACCCGCTCGACCGGCGCCGTCACCGCGATCACGCTGACCGGTGAGCGGCTGCGGTCCTGGGAGTTCCAGGGCGTCTTCGCGGTTCGCTGGAAGGGACCGGACTTCGAGGTGGGCAGCAACGTGCCCCTCGAGGAGGAGCTCGAGGTTGCCCACCACGGGTTCAAGTCCAATACGCAGAGCTCCGGATGACCGAGGTCGACGAGGCCACCCGGCTCGGTCGCGCCGTGGCGCAGCGGATGCGACTTCCCGGTCCGCCGCTGGGCCGGCCGCGGCCGTCGCGGATCGGGAGCCTGGCGCACTCGTCGGCGCGCTTCGCGGCCGCGGCCGCTCGGCCGGTCGCCGTTCGGCGCAGCCTCGAAGGGCCTGGTGTCGTCCGGGTGAATTCCTATCGCGACGCGGGCGTGCGGCCGCCGCGCTGGTGGGCGCCCGAGCAACACGAGCCGGCGGGGCGACACGGCGTGGCCGACGAGCGGCCGGCAGCACGACTCGTCCAGGCCGCGCAGCTACCCCCGCGCGGCCTCCCGCGCGCGGTGCGCCGGGTGCCGGATGAACAGTCCTACACACCGGGCGGGATCGTCGACAGCCTCGTCGCGAGCGTTGCTCCGGTACGTCGCTACGACGCGGTCGTCGCCGCCGGGCCCATGCTCACCCAGCAGGATCGGGCGAAGTTGACCGCCACCGCGATGCGCTCGAGTTCGCGCCGGGCCAGGGCCGCCGACCCGCCCGTTGTCCGTTCGTACTCCGGCCGGCAGGCGCCGCCGCCTCCGCCGTCGACGCTGCGGCGCTCGACGCAGGCCTCGGGGGGACCACCCGCGGGGCGGCCGTCCGGAGGCGGCAGCGGGGTGCCCAGCCCTACGGTCGGGCGGACCGCCTCCGGCGCCGATGCCCGCGGCCCCGCCACACCCGCCGCCGGTCGCCCGCCCGCGGCGGCCTCGATGGGTCCCACGCCGGCGCGGTCGGCCGCGCCGAGTTCCCGGTCGACGTCGCCGGTGGCGACCGCAGCGGCCCCCAACGCCTCGCTGTTCAGTGCCTCCGCCCTCGGCGCGCCGGCGCCCGGCGCGCTCGCCGGGGCCCCCGCTTGGCGCCCGGCCCGCATCGCGCGCTTCGCCCGGGTGCGCCGGTCCATCGACGCCCACCACGTCGACGCGCACCACCTCGCCGCCCGACCGATCGACCCCCGGGCCACTCCGGCGTCACCTGCCGCTGCCGTGGCGCGCACCCCCGATGTCGGGGCAGCTGCGGCACGCACGA
>JAODNL010000386.1 GCA_025465405.1 Pseudonocardiales bacterium
AGGCCGGCCACAAGCTGCTCGTCGCAAGCGCGTCGCAACATGTCGCCAGGGTGCGCTCGCTCGTCATCGATGCGCTGAGCTCCGACAGCTGCACTACGCTACGGAACGCTTGCTCGCACGTATCGAAGCGTCCAGCTGATGATCGACGCTTTGGCCCAGACCTTCCGATTCGACTTGACTGTTCAAGTCAGTCGCGTAATGTGACTTGAAGCTTCAAGTCGTCCTTCCTCGCCGAGTACTCGCTGGTACACGTCAAGCGCGCTGGTGACGACGGCTGCTGACCAGCCACGGAGTACTGCCGTGGTCCCGCGCGACATGAGCGAGTCGCTCGCCACCACCTATGAGGAGAACAGGTCGAGATGAGAGTCGGCGTGATCTTTCCCCAGACCGAGGTCGGCGGCGACGTGGGCGCCGTCCGCGCTTACGGCCAGGCGGCCGAGGCTCTCGGCTACGCCCACCTGCTCGCCTACGACCACGTCGTCGGCGCTGACCCCACCGTCCATGCCGGATGGGCAGGGCCCTACGACGTCTCCACCACGTTTCACGAACCGTTCGTGATGTTCGGGTACCTCGCCGCCGCCACGTCCATCGAACTCGTCACCGGGATCATCATCCTCCCTCAGCGTCAGACCACCCTCGTGGCGAAGCAGGCAGCCGAGGTCGACCTCCTCACCGGAGGTCGCTTCCGACTAGGTGTCGGGGTCGGATGGAACCCGGTCGAGTATGAGGCCCTCGGCCAGCGCTTCGACCAGCGAGGCCGCCGCCTATCCGAACAGATTGAGCTGCTGCGGCGACTCTGGACCGAGACCTCTGTCACCCACAAGGGGCCCTTCGACACGGTCACCGGCGCCGGCCTCGCCCCACCGCCCGTCCAACGGCCCATCCCGATCTGGATCGGGGGCATGTCCGAACCCGCGTATCGACGCATCGGTCGCCTCGCCGATGGCTGGTTCCCCGTGATGCAATCGGACGAAGATCTTCAGCGAGCCCTCGAGATCATCGGCGCCGCCGCACGGAACGCCGGCCGCGATCCCGCGTCCATTGGCATAGAAGGCCGTGTGACCTGGACGCCGACAGACCCTGAAGGATTCTGCAGGCAGGTAGAGAAGTGGCGACGCGTCGGCGCGACTCATCTCACCATCGACACCATGTACACCGGTCAGATCAGCGTCGACGATCACATCGTGGCCCTGCAACAAGCAGCAAGCCTCGTCGGCGTCCGTGGCCACACCAACTGACCAGGTGGGCGGCGAGTGCGGCGGCTTCAGCGCGGCTACCGACATCAACCGCGAGGACTTTGGCCTCATCTCGAACGTGGCGGCGGCCCCTTCATCCTGGACGCTGGTGCCCGACGTAGAGAAGATGCCGAGACGATCAGCGTCGACCTGCGACCTCATAGTCTGGTTGTGTCGCGCAACGTCTGATCGCCCATGGCTCCCAGCCGTTTCGCCCGAGGCGTTCACCGCGGCCAATACCAAGCGATGGTGCTACTCCACCCGCAGCCGAACGCGGCGCTGGCACTCCTACGAGATGTGCGGCAACCGCACCAATGTTGCCGCGCACCGCGCCCGCACGGCTCGTGGCGGATCCGGCGGCTCCGGTGTGTTCGGAGGCTAATGCCGCACCGCGTTGGTGTGGTGGCGTCATCGTCGGCCTTTGTGCGCGATCCCCCCAGGCCGTTGGCCTCGAGGCGTTTGGGCAGCGGAGTCAGCGTGCCGTAGTCGAGTCGGTCCACTCACGCCGCTGGCGCCCCGGCTACGACCTGCATGATCTCGAGGCGCCGCTCCAGAAGCGCGTCAACCACGAGCATGGCCCGTTCGACTCGCTCGACGTCTTCTTCCCACACCGCGTCTAACCACCGCGAACGTGCACTGACAATCTCTCTGTCGATATCCGCGATGGCTTCATTATCATTTTCGACACGGCCCTGCTCGATTGGTTCGAACGGTCGTCCCTGGGCCCGCCGCTGCTGCCACATTTCGCACCCCTTAGCGGTCGGTGTCGGCGGTTCGCCGATCAGATAGTGCAATCGTGGACGATGGGTTTGGCGCGAACACGGGGGGAAATCCGCATTCCTATACCTACCTCCCGAAAGAGGGTCGGGGGTCATCGTCGCACTCGCGGCTGGGGGAACTCGCGGTTGGCTGCGGCGTCGGGTGCAGAGCTGTTCGGGGTCCAGATCAACGACAACGTGGCCGTTCGCGCCATCCTTCGCGCCGTCATGCTGCTGACAGGAACCCGAGGACCGTCACTGGACGGCGTCGTGTCGACGAGACCTGCAGGTCGGCGATCGGGCCTGCGCAACGAGGCACGGCTGGCTCCCGGCGTTGTTTGCGACGACTCTGGCGTCATGGTGTTCCTGCCTGCGCACTCGAGATGCGACGTTCGGTTCGGCGAACGGGACCCAGGAGGACGTCGCGAGTGCGGCGCCGATGCAGGCGCCGATCTCGAGGATCCAGCCGCGGCGGAAGAGAGCACGAGCGAGTGTGGGTGTGGCGTGGCCAGGAGCGTCACGAGGACGGCGACGCCGATCGCGCTGCCGGCCTGACGGGCCATGTTCAGCACGGCGCTGGCCGTGGTGGCGCGGTCGTCGGGAAGTGTGCTGGCCGCGGCGAACAGCGGCGCCTGGGTCAGCCCGGCTCCGACGCCACCGATGATCAGACCGGGTAGGAACCCGCCGGCGTATTCCGGGTGTGACGGAGCCTGGATCAGCCAGAACAGCGCCGACGCGGCGACGCACAGTGCCCCGGCGATCGCAGGTGCCGTTCGGCCGAAGCGGGCGGCGATACGACCACTGTTCACGGCGAACACCGCGGCGGTGAGCGGGGCTGGGGCGATGGCGAGGCCGGTTCGGAGGGCGCTGCTGTAGTGCCAGAACTCCTGCAGGTAGAGGACGGTGATCAGCAGATACACCGCGAAGCCGATGAAGAACAGGAGTAGCGCGACCGCCGCTGCGGTGAACTCGCGGCTGCGGAACAGCGTCGCCTCGATGAGTGCATGCGGATGGGCGATTATGCGCTGCACGGTGCTCGCGATCGCGGGATACGTCCGGTCGGCCTAAACACCTCGCCGCGGAACTGAAAGAGCGACCATTGACCATGACCCAGGCCATCAAGGTCAGCGCACCACGGCGATAACCGCGCCGATCACTCGGGCGTACGAGTCGCTGGTATTGGCGACGCCCGGCGGGGCCTGCGCGTGGCAACCGGGATGGCGACGTGCGGAACGGACACGCTTCTTGGCTCGGGTAGGTCGGGACAGGTAATTCCAGCTACCGCAAGCCCGAACGGCAGTCGATGCTCAGCGATTGGTGTGGTGGGCCCTCGGCGTGCCGATATGCGTTGGTGGACGGCCGGACGCCTGGTCGCGCCGCAGAGTCACGGGTACGCGACCAGG
>JAODNL010000399.1 GCA_025465405.1 Pseudonocardiales bacterium
TCTCCAGGCAGCCCCGCTGGCCACACGCGCAGGTCTCGCCGTCGGGATGGACCGGGATGTGGCCGATCTCGCCGGCCAGGTCAGTGGCACCTCGCAGCGCAGCACCCGCCGACACGATCACGCCGGCGATTCCGGTGCCGATCACCACGAGCAGGCAGTCGGCGACCCCGCGTGTCCGCCCGAGGGTCCGCTCGGCCACGCCGGCCGCGCGTACGTCGTGTTCGAGCGCAACGGGCACACCGAGATCCGCGGCAAGCAGGTCGCGCAGCGGCACGTCACGCCAGCCGATGTTCGCCGCGTATCGCGCCGTGCCGGACACCACGTCCACATCACCGGGAACCACGACGCCCGCGGCCACGACACTCGAATCCGCGATTTCTCGTGCGGCCGAACGCACCGCCTCGACCACGGCATCCGGCCCGTCGGACACCGGCGTCGGCCGCTCGCCGCTGCGCACCGTCGTGCCGGACGAGTCGATCAGCGCCGCCTTGATTCCGGTGCCGCCGACGTCGACGGCCATCACCGAGGACTCAGCGGTGCTCACTTGATCGAGCCGGCGGTAAGCCCGCCGACGACCTTGCCCTCGATCAGCGCGAACAGTGCGATCACCGGCAGCGTCGCGATCACGGACCCGGCGAACAGGTGACCCCAGTCGATCGAGTACTGGCCGATGTAGTTGTTGATCCCCACGGTCAGCGGGCGCTGCCGGTCCGGCGCGCCCAGCGTGAGGGTCAGCGCGACGAGCAACTCGTTCCAGGCGCCGATGAACGTGAAGATCAGCGCGGTGACGATGCCGGGTAGAGCGAGCGGCAGGGTGATCCGCCCGAGCGCCCCGAGACGGCTCGTGCCGTCCACCATCGCCGCCTCCTCCAACTCCGCCGGGATGGAAGAGAAGTAGGCGTTGAGGATCCAGACCGCGAACGCCAGATTGAAACCGGCATTGACCAGGATCAGCGACAGGAGCGGGCTCGGCAAGTTGAAGCTGATGAACTCGCGCTGGATGCCGACGAGCATCGCGGCGGGCTGGAACATCTGGGTGGCAAGGACGAGCAGCAGGAACGCGGCGCGACCACGGAACCGGCGCCGTGCGGTGTAGTACGCGGCCGGCATCGCCACAAGCAGCACCAGCAACGTCCCCCCGCCGGCCACCTTGAGGCTCGCGCCGAGATTGTCTTTGAATCCGGTCTTCCAGATCGAGGTGAAGTTGGACCAGTCGACGTGCTTGGGCAGGTAACCCCGGTCGAGCAGCTCGCGCGGCGGCCGCAGCGCGGCGATGATCATCTCGGCATACGGCAGCACGAAGATCATCGCGATCGCGTACGCGGCAAGGGCAAGCACTACCTTGCGCGGGGTCAGTCGGCGACCGCTGCGCGCCCGGGCGGTGGCCCCCCGTCTGTGCGAGGCCGGCGGGGCGTCGGTGACAACAGTGGCCATGTCAGGTCACCTGCTGCTTCCACCGCGTCGCCCGCAGGAACACCAGCACGATCACGATGACCAGGCCGAAGTTGAGCACCGACATGGCCGCCGACTCGCCGATGTAGCTCTGCTTGAGCAGGAACATGAACGTCGTGGTCGTGCTCGTCTGGAATCCCGGGCCACCCCGCGTCATCTCCCAGATGATCGGGAACGAATTGAAGACGTTGATCACGTTGATCAACGCCGAGACGAGCAACGCCGGTCGCAGCAGCGGCAGCGTGATCGACCGGTAGATCCGCCAGCGGGACGCGCCGTCGACGCGCGCCGCTTCGTACAGCTCACCCGGGATGGTCTGCAGACCGGCCAGCAGCGCGTACGTCGAGAACGGCAGCGACACGAAGACGGCCACGACCATCATCCAGACGAACGCCGACCACGGCCGGCCGAGCCAGTCGGCCTGGTTGGAGTTGAACGACTTGAGCAGACCGACGTCGTGCAGGAAGACGTTGATCACACCGTTGTTCGCGTCCAGCGCCCAGCGGAACACCAGCGACGTCATCATCACCGACGCCGCCCACGGCGCGATCAGCGCCCAGCGCGCGACCCGGCGCCCCGGGAAGCGCTCGTTGAACAACTGCGCCAGGCCGAGCGAGATCAGCATCGTCACGGCGACGACGGCCACGACCCACACGACGGTGCGCGTCAGGACGCCTTTGAGGTCCGGCTCGTGGAACAGGTCGGCATAGTTCTTCCCGCCGGCCGAGCCCAGCACGAAGCCGTCGGGGCTGATGTGCTGGAACGAGGTCCGGAACATCACGACGACCGGCCACAGGACGACGACCCCGATCAGCGCGATCGCCGGCCCGATCCACAGCAGCGGGGTGGCCGCCCGGCCGACCCGCCGTGCACGGCTCTCGCGGCGCGGGAGGCTCGCACGCGTCCCGGGCGGTGCTGGCGCGATCTGCTCAGTCATGGCACGTCACTTCCACGATCAGCGGTCCGGGCGCGGGAAGGGACCGCGCCCGGACCGAGTTCGGATCCTCGGTCAGCTTCCCTTCTTGGCAGTCTGCTGGATCGCGCCCAGCACCTGCTTCGGGTCGCCGGTGACCGCGGTGCCGATCGTGTGCTGGATCTGCGTCTTCACCTGTGCCCACGCGGTGCTGCTCGGGTACTGCACGGCGTTCGGCAGCGCCTTGAGGAACGGCCCGAAGATCGGGTCGGACTGCAGCGACGTCGCCGCCGACGTGGTGGCCGGCAGCAGGTCGTACTGCTTGTCGAACTGGATCTGGTACTTGTCCTGGTAGGCGAAGTCGAGGAACTTCTTGATCGCCGCCTGCTTGGACGTACCACCGTTCTTGAACGCCGCGACGAAGTCGCAGACGCCGAGCGTGCTCTGGATCGGTCCGCTCTTGCCCGCGATCGGAACCGACGTCCAGTCGGTGTTGCCCAGCACCTTGCCCTGCTGGAGGATCGGGATGAGGGCGGGCGAACCGTTGATCATGCCGATCTGGCCCTGCGCGAACTGCTTCCACAGGTCGGTGCGGTTCTTGTTGCCGGGGTTCGGCTCGGTGCCACCGGACTGCACGAGCTGCTTGAGGAACTGGAACGTCTCGACGTTCGCAGAGCTGTCGATCGTCCACGTGCCGCTGGTGTCCTGGTAGTTCCCACCGTTGCCGAGCATCCACAGCAGCGATTCGGCCTGTGCCTCCTCGGAGCCGAGCGGCAGGCCGAAGCCGATCTTGCCCTGGGCCTTGATCTTGGTGGCATCGGCCTGGACGTCCGCCCAGGTCTGCGGCGCCGACGAGATCCCGGCCTGCTGGAAGAGCTTCTTGTTGTAGAACAGCGTGCGCGAGCTGGTCGTGAAGGGCAGTCCGTACTGAGCACCCTGGTAACTGCCGAGCTTCGAGAACACCGGCATCAGGTTGCTGGCGTTCGTGAGGACGTCGCTTGCCTTGTACAGCAGGCCTTCCTGGGCGTAGTTGGAGAAGTAGTCGCCCTCGGTGATGTCCGGGAACTGGTGGTTCTGAACCATCGTCTGGACCTGGTTGTCGAAGTCGTTCCAGTTGATGGTCTGCACCGTGACGGTGATCGTCGGATTCTGCGTGTGGAATGCGTCGGCGATGCCCTGCCAGTACTTCTGGCTGGTGTTGTCCGGACCGGTGCCGTAGTCGGCGGCGACCAGCTTCAGCGTCGTGCTGGCGTTGCCGCTGCTGCCGCCGCTCTTCTTCGAGCTGCTGCAGCCGCTCACCGCGAGGGCCGCTGCGGCGGTCAACGCCGCGGCCGCGATCAGGCCTCGTTTCATGTCCGACCTCTTCCTGCTCGATGCGCTCCCGCGCGGGTGCATATTTGTGATCATTTCGACGGCCAACCACGCAACTTTGCGCAGAGCGTAGGCGCCACGCCAGGAGGCGGCAAGATTGCCGACCCGCGACGTGAGGTGCCCACCAGCAATCCCCCGGACGCTACCGCCATCCGTCCCAGTGGTCTAGACCAGCCATCAGATTTGTCTGTACCAGTTTTCAGGCCGCTGCAAGCCGCAGCGCTATCCCGTCCAGAATGTCGTGCTCGCTCGCGATCACCTCGGCCGCACCGGTGGCCTCGACGAGGGTGCGCAGCACCAGCGCGCCGCCGCCGATGACATCGACGCGCCCGGGATGCATCACCGGCAATGCCGCGCGCTGCTCGTGGGTCATCCCGAGCAGTCGCGCGGTGACGTCGTGCACCTGCTCGGCGGAGATGACGCTGCCATGGATGACGTCGGCGTCGTAGCGGTCGAGTCCGAGGGCTATCGCGGCGATCGTCGTGACCGTGCCGGCGACCCCGACGAACGTGGCGGCGGTGTCGAGCGGGACGTCGCGTTGCGCCGCCGCGATCGCCGCTCGCAGGTCGTCGACGGTTGCCGCGATCTGCTTCGCCGTCGGCGGGTCCTCGTGCAGGTGGCGTTCGGTCATCCGCACGCACCCGACGTCCATGCTGTGCGAGCGCAGCCGCCCGTTGCCGAGCACCAGCTCGGTCGAACCACCGCCGATGTCGGCCACGAGCAGCGGCCCGTTCACACCCGGCAGTCCCGCCACCGCACCGGCGAACGACAGCGCCGCCTCCTCCGCTCCGGTGATGACCTCCGGCTCGGCGTGCAGTTCGGCGTGCACCATCGCGATGAAGTCTGCTCGGTTGGCGGCGTCGCGGGTCGCGCTCGTGGCGACCATCCGCACCCGCCGCGCGCCGCGGTCGGCGATCGTCGCCGCATAGTCCGCGAGCGCGACGCGGGTGCGCTCGAGCGCCTCCGGCGCCAGCCGGCCCGTGCGGTCGACACCCTGGCCGAGCCGGACCACCCGCATCTCACGCACGACGTCCACGAGCCCGCCGTCCGCGTCACCGTCGGCGATCAGCAGCCGGATCGAGTTGGTGCCGCAGTCGATCGCCGCGACGCGGGTCACGAGGACTCCCGGGGCACGCATGAGCCGCCGTCCCACCACTCCGGCAGCAGGTCGAGCGCTTCGTCGCCGAGCGGGTTCACACCCCGGCCGACCGCCAGCGAATGACCGACGAGCACGTGCAGGCACTTCACCCGTTCGGGCATACCGCCGGCGCTGATGCCGTCGATCTCCGCGACGTGCCCGATCTGCTCACGCCGAGCGAGGTAGGACTCGTGTGCGGCGCGGTAGGCGGCAGCCAGCTCATCGTCGGTCCGCAGCCGCTCGGTCATGTCCCGCATCAGGCCGGACGCCTCGAGCCGGCCGACGGCGGCGGCGGCGCGCGGGCAGGTCAGGTAGTACAGCGTCGGGAACGGCGTGCCGTCGGGCAGGCGCGGCGAGGTCTCTACGACGTCGGGGTTGCCGCATGGGCAGCGATGCGCGACCTCCCGAATGGCGCGGGGCGCACGGCCGAGCTGAGCGGCGACGACCTCCCGGTCGACGGTCGAGAGGCTCAACGCCCGGCAGCCTGCACGCTGTCCCAGAGCCGCTGGTTCCAGCTGCCGGCCGGCGGTGCGGCCCCGGTGTCCGAGGTCTTCTCGATGTCGGACTTCTGGCCGGGGTTGACCACGACGTACACCGTGTCGCCGGGCATCGCGTACTGCAGCCGGAGCCTGGCCTGCTGCTGGATGAAGCCCGGGTCCGACCACTGAGCCAGCTGCTTCTGCAGCGTCTGCAGCTGGGCCTGGTCGTCACGCAGTTGCTGCGCCGCGTGCCCGACATCGCCGCGGCTGCCGAAGTAGCGGTTCAGGGGCGAGGCCAGCAGTACGAGCAGCAATACGACCAGCGTGCCGAGCACGAGGGCACGGCCGGTCACCGCACGGCGCGGCACGCGGGCACCGCCCGCCGGCTCAGGCCCCAGCCTTCGGCGCATCGGCTCAGGCCTCCGCCTTCGGCGCGAACTCGGTCGGCTCGAATCGCGGGAAGGCGGCCGCACCGGCGTAGCGGGCGGCGTCATCGAGCTCCTCCTCGATGCGCAGCAGCTGGTTGTACTTCGCGACCCGCTCGCTGCGGGCCGGGGCGCCGGTCTTGATCTGACCGCAGTTGGTGGCGACGGCAAGGTCGGCGATCGTGGTGTCCTCGGTCTCGCCGGATCGGTGGCTCATCATGCAGCGGTAGCCGTGCCGGTGCGCCAGATCGACGGCGTCGAATGTCTCGGTGAGCGTGCCGATCTGATTCACCTTGACGAGCAAGGCATTGGCGGCACCGGCCTCGATGCCGCGGCCGAGACGCGCCGGGTTGGTGACGAACAGGTCGTCGCCCACCAGCTGGACACGCTCGTCGAGCTCGGCCGTGAGCGCCACCCATGCGTCCCAGTCGTCCTCCGCCAGCGGGTCCTCGATCGAGACGATCGGGTAGCCGTTCACCAGGCCGGTGTAGTACTCGATCATCTCGGCCGCCGACCGGGCCTTGCCCTCGAACTGGTACGCGCCCTCGGAGTAGAACTCGGTGGCGGCGACGTCGAGCGCGAGGGCGATGTCGACCCCGGCGGTGAGGCCAGTCGTGCCGATCGCCTCGACGATCAGGTCGAGCGCGGCGCGGTTGGAGTCGAGGTTGGGCGCGAACCCG
>JAODNL010000433.1 GCA_025465405.1 Pseudonocardiales bacterium
CGTGCGGATCGCGAGCAGGGCGCGGGCGGCGTGCTCCTGACGCTCCAGCATCGCCATCGGCGACAGGTGCGCGAGCTCGTCCGCGTCGTCCAAGTCGTAGCCCGAGCAGAAGGCCTTTCCAGCTCCGGTCAGGACCAGGACCCGTACCTCGTCGTTGTCGTCGAGCGCGTCGGCGAGCGCCTCGAGTTCGCGGAACATGCGGACCGTCATGGCGTTGTAGCGGTTCGGGCGGTTCAGCGTCGCAACGGCGATGGCCGGGTGCGGCCATTGCAGCCGGACGGTTTCGAGATCGATCTCAGTGCTGGACACGGGAGTTGCTCCTTCAGGGTCTGCTGTCAGCGGTCTCGAACTTCGGGGCCGATGAGCCGGCTCGCGATGACCTGCTTCTGGATCTGCGCGGTGCCGTCCCCGATCTGGTAGCCGAAGACGTCGCGAAAGCGTTGCTGGAACGGCAGTTCGTCCGACCACCCGTAGTGGCCGTGGGTAAGCAGACACGTCTCGATCGCGTTCTTGGCGACCACTGGCGCCCACCACTTGCACATCGCGGCCTCGGCGGTGTGCGGCAGCCCCGCCTGCCGCAGCCAGAGCGTGCGGTAGCACAACCAGCGGGCAGCCTCGACGAGGGTCGCGTGCTCGGCGAGGGGCAGCGATACGCCTTGGAACGCGGCGATCGGCTTGCCGAAACTGCGACGTTGCTTCACGTACGAGTAGGTCTCGGCCAGACTGGAGCGCGCCGCGCCGAGGCACTGCAGGCCGATGGCTGCTCGGCTGTAGTCGAAGTGGCCCATCACCATGGAAAACGCGCGTCCCTCGGCTCCGACGAGGTTCTCGGTGGGGACGAACACGTCGTCCATGTACAGCGTCCCGCGCCCGATAGGTAGCTGGCCCATGTCGGTGAACTCGCCGACGGTGACTCCGACGCGGTCCGTCTCGACCACGAATGCGCTGACGCCGGCTGACCGCTCGCTGCCGGGCACGCGCGCGTAGACCAAGGTGGCGCCGGCAGCGCTCAGATGGCTGACGGAGTTCTTCTCGCCGCTGATGCGCCACCCGCCTTCCACGGGCACCGCCGTCGTCCGCATCGATGCCGCATCCGAACCCGCTTCGGGTTCGGTGAGACCGAACGCGACCACTTCGCGGCCGTCGATCATTCCGGGCAGCCAGCGTTGCTGCACTGCCGACGTCGCGCCCTTGGCCAGCTGGGCACCGGTGAGCCCGATCGTGACGGGGGCGGCGGCGATGTTCACGTCCGCAGCGCCGATCTCTTCGCAGGCGATCCCGAGCAGCACCGGATCCTCGATACCGGTGCCACCAAACTGCTCAGGCAGTCCGATGCCGAGTACCCCGAGGGCTGCCATCTCGGCGTGCAGGTCCATCGGGTACCTGCGGCTCGTGGAGCGCTTCAGGTATCCGGGTGCCAAGCGCTCGCGGGCGAAGCGGGAGACGGTCTGCCGAAACTGTTCCTGCTCGTCACTGAATCTGAACGTAATCCCGGACATCACACGCTCCAATCAAGGATCTGCCGTACCTCGGCCACTGCGTCGATTCCCTCCTCGGCGCCAGCGGCGAACGGAATGAAGTTGAGCGAGCTGCATCCGGCGTCGATATAGGGAGCGACGTAGTCGGCCACCTCGCCGGGAGTGCCGTGCGGGATGTAGCGCTCGAAGTCGTCGAACGGGACGCGGTAGAAGCCCTCCATCACCGGCTCCACCCGACCTCGCGCCTCAGCCTTGTCGGCACCGAATCCGCACCAGAACGTCATGCCGTGCCGCAAGTCGACGTCGCCACGTCCGGCGTCCTGGGCGTGCGCGACAACCGCCTCTATCGCTTCTGCGCAGCGCCGCGCAGACGTCCAGATCCCGAGCCATCCGTCGCCGAAGCGGCCGGCCCTGCGTAGAGCCGCATCCGAGCGGCCGCCTACTACCACCGGAATTCGTTGCTCGGGGACAGGCAGGACAGAGGCGTCATCGAGTGCGAAGAACTCGCCCTCATGGGTGACCGGTTTGCCGGTGAGGAGCTGCCGAAGAAGGTCGAGCGCCTCATCCATCCGGCGGCCCCGGGTCTTCGGATCCACGCCGCACGCGGCGACCTCGCGACGGTCGTCCCCCCCGATTCCGACTCCCAGCGAGAGCCGTCCTGGTGCCAACTGCTCAACGCCGAGCAGTTGCCTGACCACCAGCAGGGGGTGGCGGAGGACGAGCAGATAGACAGCGAGGTAGACGTCCAACTCATCGTTGGCGGTGACGACCGACGCGGCGTCGGTCAGCCCGTCGTTCCCGAGCCCGCCCTGGAACATGATGTGGTCGCCGATCATGACGTGATCCATGCCGGCCTCGGTCATACGGTCGAGCAATCGCTTGCGGCGGGCGAGCAGCGCCCGCCCGACGGTGGCGGGCCGGCCGTCCCAGAGGTTGGGCATCAGGTTGACGCCGAAGCGAGTTTCGGTGGCGGTCATCGTCGCTCGCCGGTCGTCGTGGCGCGATCGGGATCTCGGCGCTCCAGGAACTCGTTCTTGCGTTTGACGATCTCGGTGTCGCCCATCGAGGCGTAGCTGTTGAAGCACTCCAGACTCAGCTGATCGTCCAAAGGTCTGCCGATGACGTCGAGGATCGTCTCCTTCGCGGACTCGAC
>JAODNL010000438.1 GCA_025465405.1 Pseudonocardiales bacterium
CCTGGTCCTGGCCGGCGGTGTCTGGAACTCGGCCACTGCGAGGTGGGCATCCATCTGAGTCACGCAGCAGCGGTGATGACCACGCGGATCGCGGCGGAGTCCTGCTGTCGGAGCGTGTCGAGACCGACCTGGTAGTCATCGAGGTCGAAGGTGTGGCTGACCGTGTCGTCGAACACCAGCTGCCCGGTGCTCACCAGGCGGAGCAGGTCGCTGATGTCGTCGTTGGTGTAGCCCAGGGACCCCCTGATCGTGAGCTCCCTCGCCACGAGCGTCTCCTGGCGGAGACCCAGCTGCAACCGGTTCGAATGCACCCCCGCCACGATGCACGCCCCGCCCGGCCGCAAGCAGCGCAAGCCCTGCTCGACCACCGCCGATGAACCGACGAACTCGAAGGCGACATCGACACCTCCGCCCGTCTCGTCACGCACACGCCGGGCCACCTGCGCGCTGCGGGCATCGATAATGCTGGACAGGCCGATCCGCTGTCCGTTGGCGAGCGCAGCGTCGTCGACGTCTATACCGACGACCTCGACCTGGTACAGCTGCTGCAGGATCATCGCGGCGTGGATGCCGAGTCCACCGAGCCCGAAGATGGCTGCAGTCTGACCCTTCTGCACGCCGGAACTGCGGATCGCATGCATCGGCGTGGCGATCGCGTCGGTGATGATCGCGCCCAATGCGAAGTCGATCTCGTCGGGCAGCGGGATGACGTTCTCGGCCGGAACGGTGAAGTAGTCAGCATGTGCGCCGTCCCGGCCGAGGCCGAGGATGCACAGCTGTTCACACCGGTTGCGGCGCCCGTTCGCGCACTGCCAGCACGTCCCGCACGGGATCAGGCCGTTGACCACGACGCGCTGACCGCTCGACAGAGACCCCACTCCGGCACCCAGCGCGTCGACCACGCCGGACGGCTCGTGGCCCATCGTCATGGGCAGATGCGCCGTGCGAGTGTCCCCTTCGATGATGTGCAGGTCCGAGCCGCAGATGCCACATGCCCGCATCGCGATGCGTACCTCTCCCATCCCCGGTTCGGGGACGGGCACCTCAGCCATCGACGGGTCCACGCCCATGGTGTCGAGACGAACTGCTCGCATTACGTCTTGCAACGCCGGCTCCTTCACCGCTGCTGCCCGCTGGACGTCCACCCCGGCAGGTCCCACCCGGGTTCGCCTCTCCCCAGCCCTCGGAGCGCTCGCCGGTGCGACGTCCCTGCCGCCGTCCATCTCGAGAATGCGCTGCTGTCACCTTGCAAGGTTGCCGAGCTCCTTCAGGAGCAGGTAGTGCGACGCCATGACGTCCTGCTCGGACACCCGGAATGGAAAGAGCGTCAGGCTGGGCAAGGCATCTCCCGCCAGATGGGGACGCAGCTGCTCACGGCACTCGGCAGGCGTGCCGGCGACGGCGAACCTCTGCAGCATGGCGTCGTTCACCAGCGCCTCGGCAGCGTCGTTCTCGTGCGACCGGACCAGCTGGCCGATCTGCTCTGCCAGCTGCCCGAAGCCCTCCGCGGCGAACCGCTTCAGGTAGTGCGGGTACTGCGTGCAGTAGGTGATCGACCGTCGCGCGAGCGACCGGGCCCGATCGCCGTCGTTGTCGCATGCCGCGATGAGGTGGTAGGAGATCTCGACCTCGGCAGGATCGCGGCCGGCTCGAGCTGCACCGACGGCGAGCCGCTCACGCACGTCCGCGAGGTGCCCCGCTGAGTACAGGGCTCCGACCATGACGCCGTCGGCGAGCTCCCCGGCCAGCTCCTGCATTCTCGGTCCGACGGCAGCGATGTGCAGGGGAACCGGACGCACAGGGGCATCACCGAGGCTGTACTTGCGTATGGTGAACAGCTCGCCGTCGTAGGAGAAGGGCGTGGCCCCCGCCGACGCGTGCACCCCACGCACGATCTCCAGGAACTCCCGCATCCGGGTCATCGGATGCTCGTACGGCACACCGAACCATCGCGGCACTACGAAGGCCGCGCCGAGCCCGAGACCCAGCGTGAAACGGCCGCTGGTGAGCTCCTGCAGCGCACTTGCCTGCAGGGCGACCATGACGGGGTTGACGGGGAAGATCTGCATCACCCCCGTACCCAGCCCTATCCGCTGCGTCCGCATGGCGCATGCGGACAGCGGCACGACCGTCTCCCGCCAAGCCTCCATGGCGACGAACCGGTTCAGCCCGGTGCTCTCGGCAGCCTGCGCAAGATCTGCCATGTCGAGAGCACCGAGATTACGGAGCCCCACTGCCAGGCCGAGCCGATCCGTCACCGACATCTCACTGCTCATGCGACCCGTTCCCTCTCCGGCGGAACTGGTCCGCCGCACGACCCTTGCCGAACTGTCGGTCGGACCGGGCGACGCGCCGGCCGCTCAACGGTTGCGGTGCAGCGAAGACCATTCCCTCTCCTGTAGGTGATCGATCCGGCCGGCCCGTCCTCGCTGCTCAGCCGGCCCGCGAGGAGGGCCAGTCCAGCGTCGCCGACTGCCACGGCGGCCAGTGGTCGTCCGCGGTCGGCATGTCGACCGACAGGTGGTAGAAGCACTCCTGGCACTTCGTCACGATGCGCGGCCCGACGTAGTTGGCCACCGGGTAGCGGGCCACGTCGGCGGAACCGCAGCGTGGGCAGGTTGCCTCGACGGGGGTGCGCTCCACGTGGAGGAACTTCTCCGCCGGCGGCTCGAAGATCAGACGTTCGACTCCCATGACGGTCGTCCTTTCGGTAGGTGCCGGGGCTGCGGATCAGACGATCCAGTTGGTCGGACAGGCCGTGGGCACGCTCCACGTACCTGCCTTGCGAGCGTCGCGCAGCTCGGCGCGCAGGCGCGTGGTCTCGCCGGCGTCCACTTGGCCGGAGGAGGAGATGACGACGCCATAGGCACGCTCGACGAACTCCGGGCTGTAGAGGCCCTGCTCGACGTCCGCCAGCACCTTGTCAACCGGCCGCTCCAGCGGGTCACCCCATCCGCCGCCACCACCGAACAGCACCCGCAGGGCCTGTCCCGGCTTGATTTCCAGGCCGGCAACCTTCGCCGTCTGGTAGCGGGCGCCGCGGCCGAACTCCCCTGTTCCCGGCAGAGGTCGGCCCTTCTCGTCGAAGACTCCGAACAGCGGCTCGCAACCGCGCAGGTCGAACGGGTCGAGCACGATCCCCGGGTCGTCGGCCGGTAC
>JAODNL010000446.1 GCA_025465405.1 Pseudonocardiales bacterium
TTGAACTTGCAACTAGGAATGCCAGAGGGTAGTTTCTGGTTCTGTCAGTTGAACATTCAACTACGAGAGCGAGGCAGAATCCGATGACTCAGGCCGTCCGCACCATTCCCGGTTACCGCACAGGTACGTGGCAGATCGACGTCGTGCACTCCGACGTTTCCTTCACCGTCCGGCACATGATGGTGAGCAAGGTACGCGGCCAGTTCACCGACTTCGAGGGCACCATCGTCACGGCCGAGGTGCCCAGCGAGTCCACTGTGACCGCGACGATCAAGCTCGACTCGATCGACACGCGCAACGAGCAGCGTGACAACCACATCCGCTCGGCCGACTTCTTCGAGGTCGAGAAGTACCCGACCATGAGCTACCGCTCCACCGGGCTGTCCGGCAACGGTGAGAACTGGACGATCGAGGGCGACCTGACGCTGCACGGCGTCACCCGTCCCGTCCCGCTGAGCCTCGAGCTCAACGGCTTCACCGCGGACCCGTACGGCGGCCAGCGCGCCGGCTTCTCGGCCTCCGCCGAAATCAACCGTCGCGACTTCGGCATCGACATCAGCCTGCCGATGGACGGCGGCGGTGTCGTCGTCGGCGACAAGGTGACGATCAACCTCGAGATCGAGGCAGTACTAGACCAGAACTGATCCACCTGAAGGAATGACCCTGTCGAGCCCTCCACCCGGAGGGCTCGACAGGTCGTCTCAGGCAGACTGACCGAATGACCAGTTCCGTCGAAGCGCCGCCCGTAGCGCCGCCGAGGGAGCGGTACGGCCTGGAGCTGCTCGCCGTACTAGGCGTGTCGCTGGGCATGTCGGCGATCTACGCGCTTCTGTATTTCATCCGGGCCGAGCTCACCGTGTCCGGCGGAATCGGAAACACTACTGCGACCGTCGTGCAGGGCACCCGCACCGTCTATCCGGTCCTCGACCTGCTCGACGATCTTGCCGGCATTCTCAACGGCCTCGCGCCGCCGCTGCTCGCGCTCGTTCTGCTCGCGAGGAACCCGGGCGGACGCGGCTTCGGAATCGGCTTCGACCTACGCAACAAGCTGGCTGAGCTGGCGCAGGGCGCGGGCTTCGCGATTCTCATCGGAGTGCCCGGTCTGTTTCTGGTCTTCATGGCCCACCAGCTCGGTCTCAACGCCTCGCTCAACGTCGTCAGCTTCCCCGATGTCTGGTACCGGGACCCGTTCCTCGTGCTGTCCGCCTTCCAGAACGGTTTTGCCGAAGAGGTCGTGGTGGTCGGCTACATGATCACCAGGCTTCGACAGCTCGGCTGGTCCGATACGCGGGCCATCGCGGCCAGCGCGACGTTGCGCGGTTCGTACCACCTCTACCAAGGCTTCGGCGGATTCGCCGGCAACCTGATCATGGGCATCATCTTCGGCTGGTGGTTCACCCGCACGCGCCGCGTGCTTCCCCTGGTCGTCGCGCACTTCCTTATCGACGCGGCCAGCTTCCTCGGTTATGTCTACCTGCACGGACGCATCAGCTGGATCTGATCGTGTCGACGCCGTTGATCAAGACGCCGAAGTGGTTGCCAGGACAGCCACCCAGACGTCTTGATCAGCGAGGATGGCTAGCGAAGTCGCGGCGCCGGCACCGGTTCGTCGGGCCGCTGCGTCACGGTCGCGACCGCGCGGCCGGCCCAGCTCACCAGCCCGCTGACATCGATGCCGTGCGGCGGATGCTCACGGTAAGGCGCGATGGTGCCCGCGCCGCGGTTCAGCAGTGCCGCCGCGCCGGAGCGGTTGCCGCGCGCCGCGTGCGTGAGACCGACCGCGAGCTGCGCCAGACCGCGCCACAACTCCCGCTGTGGCTCGGCGGCCGCTTTCCAGGCGTCTTCGAGAACCTCGTGCGCGTGAAACGGCGACCCGGCGTCGAGCAGCCGCTGGGCCTCAGCCAGGGCCTCGTCCGGCGATCGCACCGAACCCTCGGTCGACCGCGACACGTCGGCCACCCCGTAGGGCAGCGGCCGTCCCAGCGCGTCGCGGGGCCGGGCGCTGCGGGGCCGGCCGGCCGAATCTCGGTCTCGATCCACGGACTCATCATCCGCGCCCGACCGCCGGCGAGAAAGTTTCGGGACACGTGTCGAAATGGCCGCCTGCCGAGCGACGCGTTGGTAGAGCCTGGACCGGCCAGGCTTCCCGACACCAGGAGTGATCACCATGCGCTTTCTCTCAATGGTCAAGATGGACGAGAGCATGCCGGCCGGCCCGCCGCCGCCGGAGCTGTACACCGCGATCAACGACTTCGCCGAGCAGGCGACCAAGGACGGCACCCTGCTCGAGACCGGCGGCCTGCTGCCCAGCGCGGCCGGCGCGCTGATCCGGCTCGCCGACGGCAAGGTCACCGTGATCGACGGCCCGTTCACCGAGGCGAAGGAACTCATCGGCGGATACGCGATGTCCCAGTTCCGATCGAAGGAAGAGGCGATCGAGAACGCACGACGGTTCATGCAGCTGCACGCCGACCACTGGCCGGAGGCCGAGGCCATCTGCGAGGTACGCCAGATAGCGGAGCCGGGCGACTTCGATCCCGGCGCGCCGCCGCAATGACGCATGCGGGCGGCAGAAATGACGCCCGGCGCGTGGGCCAGATTTGGTGCGCGACCGCCGGTGGTGTCTGATCGGCAGTCGTGACCCAGAACGAGGCCCGGCGGACCGTCGAAGCGGTCTGGAGGATGGAGTCGCCCCGGCTGATCGCCGGCCTGGTCCGCATCGTCCGCGACGTCAGCCTGGCCGAGGATCTCGCCCAGGATGCGCTCGTCGCCGCACTTCAACAGTGGCCTGAGTCAGGCGTCCCGAACAACCCGGGCGCCTGGCTCATGACCATCGCGAAACGGCGCGGCATAGATCAGTTCCGCCGCGCGGAGCGCCAGGTACGCACCCAGTCCGAACTCGGCCGTGACCTCCAAGCGCAGGAGGCGTTCGTGCCAGACTTCGACGCCGCGCTCGACGACCACATCGAGGACGATCTGCTGCGGCTGATGTTCGTCTGCTGCCACCCGGTGCTGTCGACCGAGGCCCGGGCGGCGCTGACGCTGCGCCTGCTCGGTGGGCTGACGACCGGCGAGATCGCGCGCGCCTTCCTCGGGTCCGAAGCGACGGTCGCGCAACGCATCGTGCGGGCGAAACGCAGCCTCGCGACGGCACGGGTGCCGTTCGAGGAGCCGAGCCGGTCCGAGCGCGCCAATCGACTCGGCTCCGTGCTGGAGGTCATCTACCTCGTGTTCAACGAGGGTTACTCGGCTACCGGCGGGGACGACTGGATGCGCCCGGCACTCTGCGAGGAGGCCCTGCGGCTCGGCCGGATCGTGGCCGGGCTCGCGCCGGACGAGCCGGAGGTGCACGGGCTGGCGGCGCTCATGGAGATTCAGGCGTCGCGCATACAGGCGCGTGTCAGCTCGTCCGGCGACCCGGTCCTGCTGCTCGACCAGGACCGCATGCGTTGGGATCAGCTACTGATCCGGCGCGGTCTCGCGGCCCTCGACCGCGCCCGGACCCTGACAACCGCACCTGGCCGCTACGTGCTGCAAGCCGAGATCGCCGGGTGCCACGCCCGCGCGCGAACCGCCGACCAGACGGATTGGGCGCGCATCGCGGCCCTGTACGACGAGCTGGCCACCGTCGAACCGTCACCGATCGTCGAGCTCAACCGGGCCGTCGCCGTCGGGATGGCCCACGGACCCGACGCCGGTCTCAGGATCATCGACGAGCTGGCCGGCGTCGCGTCGCTGCGCAACTACCATCTGCTGCCGAGCGTCCGCGGCGATCTGCTCGCCAAGCTGGGCCGATCCGACGAAGCACGCCACGAGTTCGAGCGAGCGGCGGCGATGACCCGAAACCTTCGCGAGCGCGCCCTGCTGCTCGATCGGGCCGCCGGCGCGGGCCGCACGCCAATCAACTGAGCTGACACGCACCGCGGCACCTGGCAGGCTCTGCCGACGTGACCGACATCGACGTGGTCAATCCCGTACCGGTGGACGAGGTGCAGCCCTGGCTCGCCTCGATGGCGACGACATTCCTCAGCGATCCCGAAAGCGACATCTTTCAGCGCCAGGTCGAAGCCTGGCGACGGGAGTGGTACCCCGACCGCACCTGGGGCGCACGCGCTCACGGCCGCTGGGTCGCGACCCTCGCCACCGAGGCGCGCACGGTGACCGTGCCCGGACCGGAGGGCACCACCCGCGACGTCGTCGCCGACGCACTCACCGCCGTCACGGTCAACGCGACCCACCGCCGTCGCGGCGTGCTGACCCGCATGCTGACCGAGTCACTGGCGGCCGCGAAGAATCGTGGCGAGCCGTTCAGCGTGCTGATCGCGGCCGAATGGCCCATCTACGGACGGTTCGGCTACGCCCCGGCCACGCAGGTGTCGTCCTACACGCTGTTCCCCCGCCTCCGTCCGGATCTCCTGACACCGGCCGAGACGGGCCGGGTTCGACAGGTCGACCCGTCCGATCTGGACAAGGTCGCCGCGGATGTCTTCGACCGGGCCCGGCGGCTGCGCGTCGGCCAGGTCGACCGGCCCGGCGCCTGGTGGCCGCGGCGACTAGGACTCGACGGCTATCGGCCGATCAACCACGGCAACGCCCCGAACTACTTCGTGCACGACGGGCCGGACGGGCCGGACGGCGTCCTGTGGTGGGCGGCCACGCGCGACTTCGAGCTCAACGGCGACCTGGGCGCGATCAGCGTCGGCAACCTGACCGCGGCCAGCGACCACGCGTACCGGAACCTCTTCGCCTATCTCGCCGGTATCGACGTGATCGGCGAGATCGCCCTCGATCGCCGGCCGGTGGACGAGCCGATCCAGTGGCTGCTCAGCGACGGCCGGGCGTTGCGGCACACAGGGCTGCTCGACGACGTCTGGCTGCGGCTGCTGGACGTGCCCGCGGCCCTGTCCGCGCGCGCCTATGCGAGGCCGGGACGGCTCGTCCTCGATGTCGTCGACGCCGACATCGGCGGGTACGCCGCCGGGCGCTACACCCTGGACGCGACGGAGGACTCGGCCGAATGCCGGCCCACATCCGAGAGCGCCGACCTGCGTATCTCGCAACGCGCGCTGGCCTCGACCTATCTCGGCGGTTTCACCCTGCGGCAGCAAGCGATTGCCGGCGGGGTCGAGGAGCTCACGGCTGGCGCCGCGGCCCGCGCCGATGCCATGTTTGCGACGGCACTCGCGCCGTGGAACGCGACCGGCTTCTAATCGTCGGCGGCCAGCCGGGCTCGCTCCGCGGCCGCGTCCCAGCGCGCCTCGACGCGACCGAACCGCCAGATGGCCAGCGCCCCGATCCACACCGTCACGAACATCCCGACGATGAAGAACCCGGCCCGGTTCAGGTCGAAACCGCTCGCAAAGCTCCAGAACCACCCGGACAGGTTCAGCTGGCCCGCGAGCACCTGGGCGATCTCGAGTCCACCGATCAAGACGGCGACCGCCACGGACAGCCCGGTGATGGTGATGTTGTAGTACACCTTGCGCACCGGCTTGGAGAACGCCCAGCCGTAGGCGAAGTTCATGAACGAGCCGTCGATCGTGTCCAGCAGGCACATGCCAGCGGCGAACAGGATCGGCAAGGACAGGATCGCCCAGAACGGCAGGCCGGCCGCAACGCTCGTGCCGGCCAATACGAGCAGGGAGATCTCGGTCGCGGTGTCGAAGCCGAGGCCGAACAGCACGCCGAGCGGGTACATCTTCCAACTGGTGTCGATGCTGCGCGCGATCGGTCCGAAGAACCGATACATCAGTCCGCGCTTGTTCAGCTGCTCGTCTAGCTCGGCATCGTTGTAACTGCCGTCGCGCATCTCGCGGAACACCCGCACGATGCCGGCCAGCACGACGATGTTGAGCACCGCGATCAGCAGCAGGAACGCCCCGGACACGCTGGTGCCGATCAGCCCTGTGTAGTGGTGCAGGTCGGAGTTGCCGTTGCGGACCTGGGTGTACAGCGCGCGGATGCCGAAGTTCAGGACCACTGCCATCGCGAAGACGATGCTCGAATGTCCGAGCGAGAAGAAGAAACCGACGCCCAACGGGCGCTTGCCTTCGCTCATCAGCTTGCGGGTCGTGTTGTCGATCGCGCTGATGTGATCGGCATCGAACGCGTGCCGCAGACCCAGCGAGTAGGCGAGCATGCCGGTGCCGATCCCGAAGGTGCCGGTCGCGCCGAGGCGGTAGTGGCCACTGACGGCAAGGAACAGCATCGCGAAGCCGGCCACGTGCAGCACGGCGATGAAGCCGAACATACCGATCAGGCGGCGCCATTCCGCAGGTTCGAGCGCCACCCGAGCCCGCGCGACGAGCGACCGTCGTTCGGCGACCTCGGCAAGCATGCTGGGCGGCTCCTCTCGGCTTATTGCCACCCTATTGCAACAAGCCTAGGCGCCGCCAACCCCCTGTCAGCTCACCACGAGACCAACGCCTGCGCGATCACGATCGCCTGCTCTGACCGCGCCGGCGTCAGCCACCAGGGCTGCTGGGCGGCGGGTCGAACTGGCCGTCCACGAGCGACGGCAGCTCTGACTCGGTGACGGGCTCGTCGGGAAGGCCGGCGTGTGCCTCGCGCGAGGCGGGATCGTTGTCGGACGCGCGCAGGTTCGCGGCTTCCGGCTGGACGGCCGCCGGCGGGATGCTCGAGTCGAACCACGTCGACGTGTCCAGCGG
>JAODNL010000454.1 GCA_025465405.1 Pseudonocardiales bacterium
CCCCGCGGATCGATCCGTTCGTCGGACCCGACCAGCTGGCACTCGAGGAGATGCTGCGCCAGTTCGAGCCCGTCACCGGCTGATCGAGGTGCCGGGCAGACTGCACCGGTGAGTGCTTTCCGGCGAGTGGACTACGGGCCGGACCCGTCCCAGTTCGGCGAGCTCTACCGTCCCTCCGGCGCCCGCTCGCCCGCGACCGTGGTCGTGATCCACGGCGGGTTCTGGCGCCGGGCCTACGGGCTCGAGCTGGGCCGGCCGCTGGCACGTGACCTCGCCGGCAGCGGCTACCTCGTGTGGAACCTCGAGTACCGCCGCGTCGGCGGCGGCGGTGGGTGGCCGACGACCCTCGAGGACGTCGCGGCGGGGATCGACCACCTCGCCACGCTCGACGTGGACGTGTCCCGCGTCGTCACGATCGGGCACTCGGCGGGGGGACATCTCGCGGTATGGGCGGCCGGACGCGCGGGCCTACCCTCGGACGCACCGGGGGCCTCGCCCCGCGTCGACGTGACAGCGGCGATCGCGCAGGCCGGCGTTCTAGATCTGACAACCGCGGCGGGGGCCGGCGTCGGCGGCACCGCGGTGCCCGACCTGCTCGGCGGCCCGCCCGACGAGGTCCCCGGTCGCTACGCGATCGCCGACCCGATCCGGCGCGTGCCGCTGCCGGCCCCCGTGCTGTGCGTTCACTCTCGGGCTGATGCCGAGGTGCCGTTCGCGCAGAGCGCCGCGTACGTGGCGGCGGCCACCGCAGCCGGCGGACGGGCCACCTTGTGCGAGACAGGCGGCGACCACTACACGCCGATCGACCCGACTCAGCCGGACTGGCAGCTCGTGGTCGAGGCGCTGCCCGCCCTGCTGCCCGAGTGACGGACCTACCGCGGCGGCAGGTGCGACGCGGCCTGCGCGATCGTGGTTGCCGGGGCGCTGACGCCGGCGTAGTTCAGCGCGCCGATCACAGCCAGAACAGCGGTACTCGCCGTGCCGGCCGCGATCGACACCCACACCGATGTGCGCGGGCGGGGTCGACGGACGTGAGCCGCCGCCCAAGCGCCCCCGGCGCTCAGGCGACCGGCCGCGGCGAGCACCAGCCACGACACCACGAGCGTGGCTGCGCCACCGACGATGGCCAGGTCGGCGAGGTTGTAGAAATGCGGCCCGAAGGGCAAGAAGTCGACCACACCGCGGACGCTGCCCGGTGCCGTCCAGTAGTGCATGCCGAGCCGATCCACCAGGTTGCTCGACCAGCCGGCGATGAACAGTGACGACGTCACCACTACCGCACGGGGCCGGGGCCGGCGCGCGACGAGGTACGCCGCGACGACGAGCGCTGCCGCGTCGATCACATCGAACAACGCGCCCGCGACTGGGTTCATGAGCCAGTGGCCGACGGTCACACCGACGAACTGATTCCCGCCCGGATTGATCCGGGCACTGGCGTCGTGGCGCCAGGCCCACCATTTGGCGGTTTGGTCGACCAGCACGACCAGCACGACGACGGTGACGACAAGAGCCGCCGGCCGGTGACGGGACGGTGGCGCGTCGTCGAGTCCAGCCTGGCTCGGCCCCGGTCGTGCGATCGTCGTCTGCATCTGCACTCAACCCTTCGTCCGGGATCCTTCCCGTCCGAGGCCCAGCCAACCCAAAGGACCTGGACGGCGGCTGGGCGCCCGCCATGGCCACGCTGAGCGACCGGCTTTCGCTCGAGTCACGCGGCGACGTGCGCACGGATCCACTCCCTTGGATATATCCACGGACGCGCGTGATTTATGCCGAAACGCCCGTCCTCACCCGCTGGAGACGACCGTTCCGTCCGTCACAGCGCAGTGGATGACGGCGCTGGGCGCGACGTCACGGACCGCCGCCACCCCGGCGACGTCGGTCGGGTCGTCGCCGAGCACGACGGCCGCTTCCAGACCCTGGGCTCCGGACGACACCGCCATCGCAACCGCGACTTGGAGCGCTGACAGCGACAGCGACGGCAGACCGACACCGGCGGCGACGTAGGTGCGCCCGTCGGTGTCTCGTACCGCGGCACCCTGACGGGCGCCGGTGCGCGCCCGCGCCGACCGGGCCAGCGTCACCAGCTTGGCGTCCTCTGCCGCGAGCTCACTCATGCCGCGTCCTCGCTTCGCTGCGGGCGACGGCATGAGGCTCCAAGCACACTGTGCCCACGATTCGCTCGCTGACGCTCACTCATGCGGTCTCGGCTCCTGCGCGCCGTCGGCACGATCGTCGTCCCGCCTCGACTGCCGGCGTACGAGCACCGTGTCGATGCGATTGCGCCGTCCCCCCGCGCTCTCGGCGACGAGCGTCAGGCCGTATGCCTGCGCCTCCGCCCCGGGGATCGGCACCCGGCCGAGCGCCTCGGCGAGCAGGCCTCCGACCGTCTCGACGTCGTCGCGATCGGGGAAGTCCACGTCGAACAGCTGGGCGAGATCCTCGACGGCCAGCCGGGCACTGACCCGCGCGGTGTCGTCGTCGATCTGCTCGATCGGCGGTCGCTCCACGTCGTACTCGTCGGTGATCTCGCCGACGATCTCCTCCAGGATGTCCTCGATCGTCACCAGGCCGGCGGTGCCGCCGTACTCGTCGATCACGATCGCGATGTGGGTGCGATGCGCCTGCATCTCGCGCAGCAGCTCGTCGACCGGCTTGGACTCGGGTACACACACCGCGGGCCGCATGACGTCCTCGACCCGCGTTGCCCGGGCTCGCTCGGCGTCCTGCGCGCGGCGGGCGAGGTCCTTGAGGTAGGCGACGCCGATCACGTCGTCGATGTTCTCGCCCACAACCGGGATGCGGGAAAACCCGCTGCGCAGCGCCAGCGCCAGCGCCTGGGGGACGGTCTTCGTCCGCTCGATCCACACGATCTCGGTGCGCGGCACCATGACCTCACGCGCGATCGTGTCGCCGAGCTCGAACACCGATTGGATCATCTCGCGCTCGCCGTGCTCCACGACTCCGCGCTGCTCGGCCATGTCGACGAGCTCGCGCAGCTCCACCTCGGAGGAGAACGGCCCCTCGCGGAAGCCGCGGCCGGGCGTCACGGCATTGCCGAGCAGGATCAGCAGCGACGCCAACGGGCCGAACACCCGCCCGAGCATGCGAACGGCCCGGGCACCTGCGAGCGCCACGCGGTAGGGATGCTGCCGGCCGAGCGTTCGCGGGCCGACACCGACGAGCACGTAGGACACGACCACCATCACGACGATCGTCAACAGCGGCACCGGCCACCGCGTGCCGAACTGCGACCGCGCCACGATCGCCGCCAACACGGTCGCGGTGATCTCGCACGAGACGCGCAGCAGCAACAGCAGGTTCGTGTACCGGGCCCGATCGGCGACGATCATGCGCAGGGCCGGTGCGCCCTTGCGCTCCTCGCGCGCCAGCTCGTCCACCCGGGCCACCGACACCCGGGCGAGCGCCGAGTCCACGCAGGCGAGCAACCCGCCCAGCGGCACCAGACAGAGGGCGACGATCAGGGCGACGATGTCCCCCTTGCTCACGCCGCCCTCCCGGTATGGCCGGGGTCAGACACGCCGGCCGCCGCCCGTCGTGTCACGGACCTCACCGCCGGTACCGGGCAGCGGCGCCCGGATCGGCCCACGCCCGGTGGCACCCGCCCAGGCGCCGACAAGACGGGCCTGCAGCTCGAACATCTCGCGCTCCTCGTCGGGATCGCCGTGGTCGAAGCCGAGCAGGTGCAGGATGCCGTGCGTGCACAGCAGGTGCAGCTCGGCCTCGGCGGAGTGACCCGCCGACGCGGCCTGGTCCGCGGCAACGACCGGGCAGAGCACGACGTCGCCGAGCATCGCCTCGCCGCGGTTCTCGTCGGTTCCCGGCGGTGCCGAGGGGTCGTAGCGGTCCAGGGGACCGTCGGCGCCGTCCATCGGAAACGCCATCACGTCGGTCGGTCCCGGCAGGTCCATCCACTGCGAGTGCAGGGCCGCCATCGCGTCGGCATCCAGCAACACGACCGACAGCTCCGCGAGCGGGTCGATGCGCATCTCGTCCAGCACGAAGCGTCCGAGCTGCGCCAGCGCGAGCTCATCGATCTCGACGCCCGACTCGTTGTTGATCTCGACGCTCATGGGCAGCTATCGCCTGGGTTTGCTGCGGTGGGCGCGCTGCTGCGGTGCGACGTGCACCTGCGCGGCCTCCTGCGCGTCCCACCGCTCGTAGGCGTCGACGATGTCGCCCACGAGGCGGTGGCGTACGACGTCCGTGCTGGTGAGATTCGCGAAATGCACGTCCTCGATGTCGGTGAGGATGTTTCGGACCACCTTGAGCCCGCTGCGCGTGTCGCCGGGGAGGTCGATCTGAGTGACGTCGCCGGTGACCACCATCCGCGAGCCGAAGCCGAGCCGGGTCAGGAACATCTTCATCTGTTCCGGCGTGGTGTTCTGCGCCTCGTCCAAGATGATGAACGCGTCGTTGAGCGAGCGGCCGCGCATGTAGGCCAGCGGCGCGACCTCGATCGTGCCGGCCTGGGTCAGGCGCGGGATCGAATCGGGATCGAGCATGTCGTGCAGCGCGTCCAACAGCGGCCGTAGATACGGGTCGATCTTGTCGTAGAGCGTTCCGGGCAGGAACCCGAGTCGCTCCCCCGCCTCGACGGCCGGCCGGGTCAGGATGATGCGGGTGACCTGTTTGGCCTGCAGTGCCTGCACCGCCTTGGCCACGGCGAGGTACGTCTTGCCGGTACCGGCCGGACCGATGCCGAAGACCACCGTGTGCTTGTCGATGGCGTCGACATAGCGCTTCTGGTTGAGGGTCTTCGGCCTAATGTTCTTGCCGCGGCGGGACAGGATGTTCAGGCTGAGCACCTCGGCCGGCCGCTCGCCGGAGTCGGCGTTCAGGATGCCGAGGGCATGTGAGATGGAGTCCGGCGTCAGGTGCTGGCCGACCTTGATCAACTCAATGAGTTCTTCGAAGAGGCGGACGGCGACCGCGTTGTCGGCGGCCGCGCCGGTGATCGTTATCTCGTTGCCGCGGACGTGGATGTCGCTGTCGAGGCTGCGCTCGATCACGCGAAGCAACTCGTCGCGGGACCCGAGGAGAGCCACCATCGCCTGCTCGCCGGGAACGACGACGACGGTGGAGACGCGATCCGTACTGGGAGTTGGATCGGACAAGTTGTGCTTTCTGGCCGACGACATGGACTCCTCCACTGTACCGGCGCCAGGCCACCTTTTCGCGGTCGTCAGCCGGGGGGCCAGGACATCGGCCGCCCGGACAGGACGTGCGCGTGGACGTGGAAGACGCTCTGCCCCACCTTGGCCCCGGTGTTGAACACGGTGCGGTAGTCGGTGAGCCCGTTCTCCTGGGCGACCGCCCGGATGGCCCGCAGGAGGGCGGCCGCGGCGTCCGGGTCCGCCCCGAGTGCGCCGATGTCCGGGATGTGCTTGCGCGGGATCACCAGCACGTGGAACGGCGCCTGGGGATTGGTGTCTGCGAAGGTCAGGGTCTCGTCGTCCTCGCGCACCTTCTGCGCCGGGACGGTGCCCGCGACGATCCCGCAGAAGAGACACTCATCGGCCATGCCGGCGACGATATCGCGGTCCCGCTCACCCCCACCGGCCGAGGCGGACCGACACTGCCGCGAGTGCCGCGGCACCGGCCGTCGAGGTGCGCAGCACCGGGTCGCCGAGCCGCACCGCCTCGGCACCGGCGGAGGTCATCCCCGTGATCTCATCGTCGGTGATCCCGCCCTCCGGGCCGACCACCAGAACGATCTGGCCGGAGGCGGGCAGGTCGGCGGACGCCAATGGCAGCGCCGCCGATTCGTGCAGCAGCAGCCCGCAGGCCGAGGCGAGCCGGGCGAGCACGTCGGCGGTCGAGGCGGCATCCGTAACAACCGGGACGCGAGGTCGGCGGCTCTGCTTCGCGGCCTCGCGGGCCGTGCGGCGCCCGCGCAAGAGCGCCGTGTCACCTCGCCCGCCCCGCCAGTGCACGACCGAGCGCGATGAGGCCCAGGGCACGATCTCGTCGACACCGAGCTCGGTCAGCAGCTCGACTGCGAGCTCCGCGCGCTCACCTTTCGGCAACGCCTGCACGACCACGACCCAGGGATCCGGCGGCTCGACCTGTCGCCGGTCGCGAACGGCCAGCTCGAGACCGTCCGGCCGGACCGCGGCGACCACACAGTCGGCGACCGCGCCCAGCCCGTCGGAGATCAGCACGGCCTCGCCGACCAATAGCCGCTTCACCCGTGCGGCGTGGCGCCCCTCGTCGCCGTCGAGCCGCAGCTGCGGACCGGCCGGGAGATGATCGACGAAGAACAGCGGCGGCGTGCTCACCGCGACGGCACCGGGCTCATCGCCCGAACGCGTCGCGCACCTTGCCGAACAGGCCGGCATTCTTGGAGGTGACCGAGACGTCCTCGTTGCGCAATGCGGCGAACTCGCGAAGCAGCCGCTCCTGCGCCTCGTCGAGCTTGGTCGGCGTGCGGACCTCGACGTGCACGTGCAGGTCGCCACGCGCCGAACTGCGCAACCGAGGCACGCCCTTGCCGCGCAAGCTCAGCACGGCGCCGCTCTGCGTACCCGCTCGGATCTCCAGCTTCTCCTCGGTGTCCAGCGTGGTGAGGATCAGGTCGGTGCCCAGCGCTGCCGACGTGACCGGCACCGCGATCGTGCAGTGCAGATCCGAGCCCTCACGGGTGAAGGTCTC
>JAODNL010000470.1 GCA_025465405.1 Pseudonocardiales bacterium
CGCCGTCGGGCTCGAGTGCGCTCGCGAACGCGCTGCTGACCTATTCGGCATTGACCGGATCGTATGAGCACCGTCAGGCGGCGGAGGGCGCGCTGGGGATCGTCAGCGTGCTCGGCACCGAGCAGCCGCGCTTCCTCGGCTGGGCGCTCGCCGCCGCGGAGGGGCTGGTCGCCGGCCCGTTGCAGGTGGCGATCGTCGGCGAGCCGGGCGACGGCGAGCTGACCGCGCAGGCGTGGCGCGATCGGCCACCCGGCGCGGTGGTCGTGTCCGGCGAGCCGGACGCCGAGGGCGTCCCGCTGCTGGCTGATCGCCCGCTGGTGCAGGGGAAGGCGGCGGCCTACGTCTGCCGGGGCATGGTCTGCGACCTGCCGGTGACCACGGCGAGCGAGCTCGTCCGCGCGTTGGCGGCCGGTTAGAGCTGCCGGTTAGAGCTCGGGGCCTTCGGCGCGCACCTTGTCGACCTCGGTCATCGCGGCCCGCAGGCTGGACAGCCAGTCGTCGGTGTGCTCGCCGACCAGTCGTACGCACCAGGCAAGTGCCTCGGAGCGTGACCGCGCGACACCGGCGTCGACCAGCGTGTCGAGCACACGACGCTCGTCCTGCCGGAGACGGGTCATCACCGGAACGGCCAGATGGGTGAAGATCGTCTTCTGGTCGCCGATGGACGCCCCCCACGCGACCTTGCGGCCGTAACGTGCTTCGGCCTCGTCGGCGATCTGCATTCGCTGCTCACGGGTGTCTTCCCGGAAGCGGCCGATACGGCCGGCTGCCGCGGCACTGCGGACCGCCTCATCGGCGTCCGCCGCGACCTCCGGCGGCGAGAGCTCACCGATCACGGTGATCTCCTCGCGGTCCACGATGATCGTCGGCTCGCCGGTGAACCAGCCGTCTGGCAGCCGGCCCGCGAGCCAGGCCGGTGCGTCGTCGGCGGGCGGCAGGTCGGCCTGCTGCCAGCCGCCGGGGCGGCCGAAGCCGCGCCCCCGTCCGTGGTGTCCATGTGTTCTCATTACTATCTCCTTCGGCTTGCACTAATTACATGATTACACCGTTGTCAAGGGCAGACGTCGGCCCGAGGCACCGCGCGGAGCGGCTCAGCGGAAGACGGCCAGCCAGATGGCGACGTAGTGGCAGATCGCGGCAACCAGCGTGCAGAGGTGGAACACCTCGTGGAAGCCGAAGACGCCGGGCAGCGGGTTGGGCCGCTTGAGCCCGTAGACGACGCCGCCGACGGTGTAGACGACGCCGCCGGCGATGATCAGCACGAGGGCGGCGACGCCGGCGTTGTGCAGCAGCTGCGGCATCACGAACACCGCGACCCAGCCGAGTGCGATGTAACACGGCACGGACAGCCACCGCGGTGCCGACGGCCACGCGGACTGCAACAGAACTCCGGTTACCGCGCCCGTCCAGACAGCGATCAGAACCGCGACGGCCGATCCGCGGGGCAGGGTGAGCGCGGCGATGGGCGTGTAGGTGCCCGCGATGAACACGAAGATCATCGAATGGTCGAGGCGCTTCATCAGCGCGTGCGCGCGGGGATTCCAGTCGATCCGGTGATACAGCGCGGACGTACCGAACAGCAGCGTCACCGTCGCGGCGTAGATCGCCGTGGTGGCGCCGGCCGGACCGCCACGTAGCGCCGCGGCAACGGCCACGAGCACCGCACCGGACGCGATCGAGATCGCGGCGGCGTAGGCGTGCAGCCAGCCGCGCAGCCGCGGCTTGAGCTCGGCGACCGCAGTCGCGAGAGCCGCCGTCGCGTTGCGGGGCATCTGCTCGGATGTTGCCACCCGCGCCAGGTTACCGGACCGTAGGTTGACGCGCCCGCTCGCGATGGTCCGCCGGGCGGCGCCCAGTCGTGAGGTCTAAGTTGGGAACCCGTGGGCATCCGCACCGCCGTCTACTCCCTCTACGAGCGACGTCTGCGCGCACATCTGGACGGCCTGCCGATACCGCGGCACGTCGCCATCATGATCGACGGCAACCGGCGTTGGGCGCGCGCCGCTGGTTTCGACGACGTCAGCCAGGGGCATGTCGTCGGTGCCCAGCACATCGCGAACCTGCTCGACTGGTGTACCGAGGCCGGCGTCGGGCACGTGACGATCTGGCTGCTGTCGACCGACAATCTGCGCCGACCCGCCGACGAACTCGAGTCGTTGCTCGGAATCATCGCCGGCGTGGCGGAGGAGCTGTCCGCCGAGGGCAAGCCGTGGCGGGTCCATGCGGTCGGCGCCCTGGACCTCCTGCCGGCCGCTACTGCCGAAGCGCTGAAGTCCGCCGAGGAGCGCACCGCCGGGCGCGACGGGCTGACGGTGAACGTCGCGGTCGGTTACGGCGGCCGGCGCGAGATCGCCGACGCGGTGCGGTCACTGCTGCAGGAACACGCCGCAGCCGGCACGTCCATCGAGGAGTTGGCGGAGGTCATCGACGTCGACCACATCGCCGAGCACCTGTACACCAAGGGCCAGCCGGACCCCGACCTGGTCATCCGCACATCGGGCGAGCAGCGATTGTCCGGCTTTCTCCTGTGGCAGTCCGTGCATTCGGAGTTCTATTTCTGCGACGCGCTGTGGCCGGACTTCCGCAAGATCGACTTCCTCCGGGCGCTGCGCGACTACGGAACGCGCCAGCGCCGTTACGGAGGGTGATCGACGATCACGGAGCGTGCCCACCGTCGCTCCGCGCCAGGAGTTAACCGGCGCGAAACCCGATCGTGCCGCGCGCCTCACCTTGGCGGCGTGTGCTGCGACGTAACGTCCGACACGGCGGCCCGGCCAACCCGGTCCGCACGGGAGGTCCCGCACCGGTGGTCGATTCCAGCGAGGGGGACCGGACCGGTCCCGCTGGCGACTCTGCCGGGACCGACCGGATCCCACACAGCGCGGCGAACGTCTATGCCCTGCGCCCGCGCCGACCCCACCGTCAGGAGCGTCACGTGACCGCTGCCCGCACCCCAGCCGACCTCCCCGCAGTGCGCACCTTCGTGCTCGACACGTCGGTCCTGCTCTCCGATCCCGGAGCGTTGGGCCGCTTCGCCGAGCACGAGGTGGTTCTGCCGCTGGTCGTCATCAGCGAGCTGGAGGGCAAGCGTCACCACCCCGAACTCGGGTGGTTCGCCCGGCAGACGCTGCGGGTGCTGGACGAACTGCGGATCAAACACGGCCGGCTGGACGCCCCGGTGCCGATCGGTGACCACGGCGGCATCCTGCACGTCGAGCTCAACCACTCCGATCTGGCCGCGCTGCCCGCGGGCTTTCGCGTCGACAGCAACGACTCGCGCATCCTCGCCGTCGCGTTGAACCTCGGCGCGGAAGGACGTGACGTCACGCTCGTCACGAAGGACATGCCACTGCGGGTGAAGGCGGCGTCGGTCGGGCTGACCGCCGATGAGTACCGCGTGCATCCCGTGGCCGACTCCAGCGGCTGGACCGGCATGGCAGAGCTGGACGTGTCGTCCGAGGCGATCGACGCCCTCTACGACGGTGAGCCGCTCGATCTCATCGAGCGCCCCGACTTCGCCGACGTCACCGAGCTGCCCTGCCACACCGGGCTGGTGCTGCACTCGACGAAGGGCTCCGCGTTGGCGCGGATCACGGCCGACAAGCAGGTCAAGCTCGTGCGCGGTGACCGCGAGGCGTTCGGCCTGCACGGCCGGTCGGCGGAGCAGCGCGTCGCCCTGGATCTGCTGCTCGACCCCGAGGTCGGCATCGTGTCGCTTGGTGGGCGCGCCGGCACCGGCAAGTCCGCGCTAGCGCTGTGCGCGGGTCTGGAGGCCGTATTGGAGCGCCGGGCCCACAAGCGAGTCGTCGTGTTCCGGCCGCTCTACGCCGTCGGTGGACAAGACCTCGGCTACCTGCCCGGCAACGAGAACGAGAAGATGTCGCCTTGGGCGCAGGCCGTGTTCGACACGCTGGGCGCGCTGGTCTCGTCGGACGTGATGGACGAGGTGCTCGACCGCGGCATGCTGGAAGTGCTGCCGCTGACCCACATCCGCGGCCGGTCGCTGCACGATTCGTTCGTGATCGTCGACGAGGCGCAGTCCCTGGAGCGCAATGTGCTGCTGACGGTGCTCTCGCGCATCGGCGCGGGTTCGCGGGTGGTGCTGACGCACGACGTGGCGCAGCGCGACAACCTGCGCGTCGGCCGGCACGACGGCGTGGCCGCGGTGATCGAGGCGCTACGTGGCCACCCGCTGTTCGCGCATGTCACGCTGACCCGTTCGGAGCGCTCGCCGATCGCCGCGCTGGTGACGGAGATGCTGGAGGATCTGCCGCTGTAGCCGGCTTCCGGACCGCGCGTCTCGAGTTCGCGGCCGGCGCACGTAGCGAGGACTGTGATGTTGGTGACGACGTGGGCGCAATAGTCTGGTGCGGCGGCGGTTCGCCGGTCTGACAAAGTTGTCGCCATGCCCAGCACGTCCGATCTCGTCGCGCGGGACCTCGCCGCCGTCTGGCACCCGTTCACGCAGCACGCGACGTGGCCGGCCGACGACCCGCTCGTCGTCGACCGAGCCGCGGGCGTGTACCTCTACGACAGCGACGGCCGGCGCTACCTGGACGGCGTCTCGTCGCTCTGGGTGACCGTCCACGGGCACAGCGAGCCCGCGATCAACGCTGCGATCACCGAGCAGTTGGAACGGCTGGACCACTCGACGTTTCTCGGTTTGACGCATGAGCCGGGCATCCGGGTCGCCGAGGAGTTGCTACGCGTCGCCCCGGACGGGTTGTCGAAGGTGTTCTTCGCCGGCGACGGCTCGTCGGCGGCCGAGGCGGCGATCAAGATGGCTTACCAGGCCGCCGCGCAGCGCGGCGAGAGCCGCCCGCTGTACGTGCACTGCGCGGAGGGCTACCACGGGGACACGCTCGGCGCGGTATCGCTCGGCGGTGTCGAGCTCTTCCATGCGACGTACCGGCCGCTGCTGATCGAGACGCGGATGGTGTCCTCACCTGGCGTCCTCGCCCCCGGGCAGGGCAGACCCGAGCGCGCGGCCGAGGTCCTCGCCGAGATGCGCGCCATGCTCGAGCGAGACGGCGAGTGGGTATGCGCGGTTGTCGTGGAGCCGCTCGTGCAGGCGGCCGGCGGCATGCTCAC
>JAODNL010000483.1 GCA_025465405.1 Pseudonocardiales bacterium
AATCCATCAGCACTGCTGGAGTGCCGGAACCCCACCAGGCCGTCGTAGCTGATGGCAAGCAGCGAAGCCCCGCCCTGCCCGGTGGGGTAACCCGGGTCGACACCCGGGGCCTCGCCGGTGAGGCGGAGCGTGCCACCGCGGTGCGCGCCGGGGTCGATGGTGGTTGTCACCCATAGCCTTCCGCCGGCAGCGACTATGCCGCCGGGAATCGGGCCGAGGGGTACGGTGCGGACGGGTCGGCTGTCGGCAGGATCGATCTCGACGACCGACCCGCTGCCTTGCAGCGTGGTCCAGACGTGCCCGTCAATGGTCGTGATCTGGTCGGGGTGCCGGCCGACCGTAACGGGGTTGGCGAGCGACGCATCGGTAGTTGTGATCCGCGCGATCGCATCAGAGCCGTTGTACGAGACCCAGACACCGTCGCCGACCACCGCGACGCCTCGAGGGCCGGGGCCGACCCGAATTGGGGCTCCGACGGGGACGTGGCGGCGGCCGTCGATCTGGGTCACCGTGTCCGAGGCGGAGTTGGCCACCCAGATGTCGCGACCGGCGCCGATCCCGCTCGGATCGGAGCCGACCGGGATGCGCTGCACCTCTTCGTTCTTGTCCGGGTCGATCCGCGACACCGTTGCGTCGGCGGCGTTGGTGACCCATACCGAACCGTGTGCGACGACCACGCCGCTCGGCGCAACGCCCACCCGGATCGTCCGCGGATGGTCCGTCGTCGTCGGGTCGATCCGCGACACCGTCCCGTCACCGCTGTTCGTCACCCACATGGAGTCCGGACCCGCCGCGATCGCCGACGGGGCCACCCCCACCGGGATCGCCGTGTTGATGATCTGCCGACTCGCCGCGTCGATCTGGGTCACGGTGTTGGCGTCGGTGTTGGTGGTCCAGATCGAACCGAACCCGGCCGCGATCGCTGTCGGCCCGGCGTCGATATTGACGTGGTCGATGAGATGGCCGTTGCTGGGATCGATGATGCCGAGCTGGTTCTCGCTCAGCGCCTTGAGCCCGGTGCTTCCGCCACTCGGCCGGAGCACGACAACGAGGACACCGGCCACCACGACCGCCACCACGGCGGCGCCGAGCACGGTCAGCCGCGGATGCCTGGCGAGCGGGCGGGGCAGCCAACGCACCGCCGGCGTCGGGGCACGCGTGAATTGCGGCACCAAGGCAGCCAGCTGCCTGGCCGGGTCCTCGCCCTCGGGGAACACCCGCACCGGGCGGATCGGTTCAGCCAGTCCCTTCAGCGCGACCCGGCTTAGCACGGCGTAGCGGATCCCGTCTACCGTCCGCGCCACATGCGCGACCTCAGGACTGGTCAGCACCTCACCGGCCTTGGCCAGCGAGCACAGCCGCGCCGCCAGGTTCAGCGCCCCGCCGCGGTAGCCGTCCGGGCCGCGGACCGCCTCACCCGCGTCGATGCCGATGCCCACCGTCATCGGCAGACTCGCATCATCCACGGTCTCCTCGACGAAACGCTGCTGCAGCGCAACCGCCAGCCGCAACGACTGCCGCGGTGAACTGAACACACACAGCGCCTCGTCACCGCGCAGCTCGAACACCGTCCCGCCGAACTGGGCAACCAGATCACGCACGATCAGCGCGAACTTCGCGGTGAGCTTCTCCGCAGCCTCATCGCCACGCTGCTGGGTGAAGGTCGTGTAGCCGCGGATGTCAGCAACCAGGAACGTCAACACCTCGGACATCTGCCCATCCGGCGGCACACCCGGATCACCGCGCTGGAGGATGCCCTCGATCAGGCCTTCCGCGTGGTCGTCGAGTCCAGCCGGCGACATGCCGCAAGTATGAGGGAACACCACCGCGATCAGCCCGGATTTCGTCGTTCCATTCACGCCGATCCACGGCACGTCGGCGGCCGGCTCTGGGATCCGGGGTCATCCCGAAGAGATGCCCTGCGGCTGTCACTTCAAGCAGAGTCCGTGGACGCTAGACGCTGTCGACACCAGTTCGTACCATCGCGCTGCGACCGCGGACATCGCGCACGCCTTGCCACCTACCCTCCGCCCGGCACGCCTCGAACTCTTGGACCCCTACCGTAGACAGCCGCTCATCGGTGCGGGGGATGCTGGACCCCCCGCGTTCAACAGCCGAGGATTGTACGAGAGAGGGTCCGCGAAAGCGCCCGAATCCCTTGCTATGCAAGGGGATGGCACATGGGTGAGCGCGAAAGTTCTTTTGATCCGTAGGTTGCGGGTTCGAGCCCCGCGGGGCCCACCACGGAATCCCCCTGATTTATAGGGCATACCCCTGGTCGCCAGAGTTAGCCGACTTCTCCGTGCGGCGCGGTCGCCTGCGACTAAAAGCGCGGCTCGAACGGGTGCGGTGAGCGGGGATGCTCCCCGGCGCGGAGGTTGTGATCTTCCGAGCGTCCGCGTCCACGCCGCCACGCGCGCACGACCCGCATGATCATCGAACGGCGTGCTCGCCGGTGCGCTTCATGCCTTCCGCTCGCCCCGACAGCGAGATTGCCCAGCTCGCTCACCTTCTCGAAGTTCGAGGCGTCAACCTCATCAGATACTGCGAGTGCGCTCGCCATGCCGTCGTGCTTCATGTGTGCTGCGAACCGGGCCACGTCGGCCTCCAAGTCGCCGCCCACCAAGGTGTTCGTTCCGTCCTCGCTCGACAGTCGCGTCAGGACATCGGTCCCACGAGCTCCCGGTAGTCCTGCGGCAGCTGGGACAGAACGTCTTCGAACTCTCCGGGGGTGACCGCCTCGCGGATCGTGGTCAGGACGGCGGCCGCGCCGGTCCGGGCTTCGTCACGGTCGACGTCGGCCCGCTCCGCGACCCGGCGGACGAACTCTTCCACGTCGAAGGCCTCGGCTTCTTCCCGCGCGGGGCGCAAGGAGTCCTTCAGAGGGTCCGGCAGCTGTGAGGCAAGGTCCTGCGCCTCGCCGCCGCTGATCCGGTCGGCAAGCGTCCGGAGCGTGGCTCGTTCGACCCGCTCCGCCGTGTCCTCGGGCATCCCGGCCCGTTGGGCCGCGCTCTTCGTGAACGTCTTGTAGTCCATGTCTGCCCTTCCTCGAGTGGTCCGCCTCGGCGCCAGCCAGGAGGACGGCGGTCGCGCCGTCGCCCGGCGCGACGGACGCCGTGACTGGATGAGATGAGGGATGCGTGTCGCAGCCCTGTGTCCCGCGCGCTCCGCCGCGGCCTGTCGTCTATGGATCCAAAGATGGGCGCTCTCGTGGCGGGCGCGCACCGGCCTACCCGGGCCACCTGCCGGACCCGAAGATGGACCTGACAGGTCGGGTTCAGCAGCCGACCGTAACCGGGATGCCGTTGAGCTGTGCCGCTTCGGCCAGTCGGTCGTCGTCGACGCTGTGTCCAGGGTCTTGGTGCTACGCGGGCGGGGCGGTTCAATGAGGTCGGCGCCTTTCGGGTGGTGCGGGGAGGTGGCGCGTGAGCGACGAGAAGGACTTCGTGAACTGGGTCGAGACCCGTCTCCGGGACGCCGAAATCGCGTTGCACAACGGAGAAGCCGCACCCCGGCGGGCGATCTGGTCTCGTCATGATCCGGTCACAGTGCTAGGCGCCTGGAAGAGTGCATCCGGGCAGCAAGAACTCGACGACCTGTTCGCTCTGCTTGCGGAAAGCTTCTCGGACTGCACGACCTACTCCTTCGAGCTGACCGCCGCAGACGTGGTCGGCGACATGGCTTACACCGTCGGGTACGAGCACACGCAAGCGTCGGTCAATGGAAAGCCTCGGACGTACACCCTCCGCGCGACCCAGGTCTACCGCCACGAGGACGGCGAGTGGAAGGTCGCCCACCGGCACGCGGACACCGTGCCAGACGCTGAATAATCGAACGGTTCAGCGGAGGATTACGGAGAGAATTCAGCGAGCTCGTCTGCGACCCACGAGAGCCGCGGGCCTGTCGACCAGATGCCGCCGTTGAGACACGGCTGGTCCCGCAAACTTCTAACTTGAGCCCGCAAGTTTGGAGCAAGTTCTCCAAATATCTTGGCAAACTCTTGTGAAATTGGCCACAGAGGTCTTAAGTTCCTCGCTGGACCTCGGGTGTCTCGATCGAGCCCCCGGCAGGCGTCCTCAATTCCGGTAGAAGCGAGGTCATTCCATGCCACGCACCATCTTCGGAGCGACGGCGGCGCCCGTCGGCCGCCCGTCGCGACGCGTCGCGGCGGCTGCATTGACGACGACGGCCGCGGTAGTGGCCGCCGGCCTCGTCGCCGCCTCGAGCCCGGCCTTCGCCGACGCGGCGCCGCATGTCGTGCCGACCCCCGCCGTGACCCGCGCCGCCCTGGATCCCGCGCTCGTCGCGGGCCGGGGTGCCAGCGTCGCCTTCTCGGAGCAGGAGGCGGAGAACGCCTCGACGAACGGCACGGTCATCGGCCCGAACCGTTCGGCGTACACGCTGCCCGCGGAGGCGTCCGGGCGTAAGGCGGTCACATTGACGCCGGGACAGCACGTGGAATTCACCCTGCCGGGCGCGGCCAACGCGATAACCGTGCGCTACAGCATCCCGGACGCGCCGAGCGGCGGCGGCAGCACCGCGCCACTCGCCGTCACGGTCAACGGCGGCCACCGGAAGTCCATGACGCTGACGTCGCAATACGCGTGGCTGTACAACCAATATCCGTTCTCGAACGACCCGAACGCCGGATTGCTCCACCCCGACTGGTGGATCACCGAGTGCTCCTGCGTGCCGGCGGCGACGACACCGCCTCCGACGATCACCACGCCGTTCCGCCCGAACCACTTCTACGACGAGCAGCGCCTGTTGCTCGGCCGGACGTATCCGGCCGGTGCCAAGGTGCGGCTCACGGTTCCGGCCGGCGGCGCCGCCTGGACGGTCATCGACCTGCTCGACTCGCAGCTTGTCGGCCGGCCGCACATCGACGTCTTCGCGGCGAACGTGCTGCTGTTCGGCGCCGACCCTTCCGGCCGGCGCGACTCCGCCGAGGCGTTCGACCGGGCGATCACCTACGCGAAGCGCAAGCACCTCACGGTGTACGTCCCGCCGGGCACGTACCAGGTCAACCGCCACATCGTCGTCGACAACGTGACCATCAACGGTGCCGGCAGCTGGTACACCGTCATCAAGGGTCACGAGGTCACGCTCAGCACGCCGGCCGCCGACGGTTCGGTGCACACCGGCGTCGGCTTCTACGGCAAGGACGCATCGGCCGGTGGCAGCACCAACGTCCACCTGTCCGGCTTCGCGATCGAGGGTGACGTCCGCGAGCGCATCGACACCGATCAGGTGAACGGTGTCGGCGGAGCGTTGAGCAACTCGACCATCGACGGCTTGTACGTCCACCACACCAAGGTCGGCATGTGGTTCGACGGTCCGATGACGAACCTGCACATCACGAACAACCAGATCGCCGACCAGATCGCCGACGGCG
>JAODNL010000521.1 GCA_025465405.1 Pseudonocardiales bacterium
TGCCGTCGCTACAAGGTGATTCACGATGACCGCCGTCTTGTCGCATCGACGGTGGAATCCGCCGGGGACGATGCACGCCGTGTCGCTCGCGTCGATCGTCGCGGTCCGAGCGGTCATCGCGGTGGGCACACCGCTCGTCGATGCGACAGACGTACCGGCGCCGAACCGGGATGCCGAGCTGGACGCGCGCAGCGCCTGCCCCGTGCACCGCGCGCGGCTCAGCGCGGACGAGGCGCTCAACGACCTCAGCCACCGCAGCGTGGTCGCTGAGATCCTCCAGTTCCGCGAGCGGGTGCGATCGGATTCCGTCAGCGAGCCGATCATCGGCGTCTAGGCCGGATGAGCCCGTCAAAGACGGCTCCTCCCCCTGATTTCCCGTGATCAAGTGACGTGCGGCTGGACGATCACCTTGATCTGTCCCGGCTTCCTGGTCGCCAGCAGCGCGTCCTCGGTGGCGGCCAGCGCGAAATGTGCCGTCACCATCGCGTCGAGGTCCACCCGGCCGCTCGCGGTCAGCGCGATCGCGGTGGGCCAGGTGTTCGCGTAACGGAACGTGCCCGTCAGCCGGACCTCGCGTTGCTGGATCACACCGAGCGGAAGCGGCAGGTCGTCCGGACCCATGCCGACGAGCACGGCTGATCCGGCCGGCCGAACGCGGCGCACGCCTGCTTCGATCGCCGAGGGAGCGCCGGAACAGTCGATGAACGCATCGAACGCGCCGTCGCCTTCGCCCGGGCCCGACACCGACGTTGCTCCGAACGACTGAGCCACCCGCAGCCGCTCCTCGCTGACGTCGGACACCACGACCTCGGTCGCCCCGAATGCCCGCGCCACCTGCGTGGTGACGAGTCCGATCGGACCCGCGCCGGCGATGAACACCGACGACCCGCCGGTCACGGCGGCCTTGCGGGCGGCCCAGATGCCGACCGAGAGCGGTTCCAGAAGTCCGGCCGCGTCGTCACTGATGGACTCCGGTACGGCGAAGGCGAGGCGGGACAGGACGCAGACGTACTCGCACAGCGCTCCGTCGACAGGAGGGGTTCCGAAGAACCTCATCCGCGGGCACAGGTTGTAGCGTCCGGCCGTGCACTCCGAGCACTCGCCGCAGGACCGCCCCGGCTCCACCGCGACTCGCTCGCCCACGCGTGCGCGCGGCACTCCCGGCCCGACCGCCACGATGCGACCGCCTGCCTCATGTCCGAGGACCAGCGGCGCGGTCACGACGAAATCGCCGATCCGGCCGTGCTCGTAGTAGTGCACGTCCGAGCCGCAGACGCCGACGGCGGTAACCCGGACGAGCACCTCACCCTCCGCGGGTATCGGCGTCGGTCGGTATTCGATCCCGATGCGATGCGGCTCGTCGAGCACGGCGACCCGCATCCGGTCAGGCACTCCGCCATCAGGCGTCGTCATCGAGATCTCCTTGTCGCCGAAGCCACCGGCGGGACACCACCGTTTCCAGCCTGCCCCACGCCGGCGGTACGGTCGAGACCGCCGTCTTGAACAGGAGGAGTGGCCGATGACCCTCGTCGCCGGGATCGACTCCTCGACGCAGTCCTGCAAGGTGGTCATCCGGGACGCGGATACCGGGGCACTTGTCCGCGAGGGTCGGGCGATGCACCCGCCGGGTACCGAGGTGCACCCGCGCGTGTGGTGGGACGCGATGCAGGTGGCTTTGGGCGAAGCCGGCGGGCTCGACGACGTCGCCGCGGTGTCGATCGCGGCGCAACAACACGGAATGGTGTGTCTCGACGAGTCCGGTGCGGTCGTCCGCGACGCCCTGCTGTGGAATGACACCCGGTCAGCGGCGGCCGCTACCGAACTCGTCGACGAGCTCGGCGGCGCGCACGCTTGGGCCGAACTCGTGGGGTCCGTGCCCGTCGCCTCGTTCACGGTCACGAAGCTGCGCTGGCTGCGCGATCACGAGCCGGGCAACGCGGCCCGCACCGCTGCCGTCTGCTTGCCGCACGACTGGCTTTCCTGGCAGCTCGCAGGGTCGCCCGGACTCGACGCGCTCGTCACCGACCGCAGCGACGCGAGCGGCACCGGCTACTGGTCACCGGCGACCGGTACCTACCGGCGGGACGTGCTGCGCCTCGCGCTCGGCCATGAGCCCGCGCTGCCGACCGTCCTCGGCCCCGCGGACCAGGGCGGTCACGCAGCCGCCGCCGTACTCGGACCGGGGATGGGCGACAACGCCGGTGCCGCGCTCGGTATCGGCGCGAGCGCTGGTGACGTCGTGATCTCAATCGGTACGTCCGGCGTCGTGTCGGCGGTCTTCCCGAGGTCGACTGCCGACGCGACCGGCTTCGTCGCCGGGTTCGCCTCGGCGACGGGCGACTTCCTCCCCCTGGTATGCACGCTCAACGCCGCCCGAGTCCTCGACGCGGCCGCGGCCGTGCTCGGGATCGGCCACGACGAGCTGTCCCGTCTGGCCCTGTCGGCTCCGCCCGGCGCGGACGGCATGGTTCTGGTGCCGTACTTCGAGGGCGAGCGCACGCCGAACCGGCCTGACTCGACGGCCAGCCTGCACGGGATGACGCTGTCGACGATGACGCCGGCCCATCTCGCGAGAGCCGCAGTGGAGGGCCTGCTATGCGCACTGGCCGACGGTCTCGACGCGCTCGTCGAGCAGGGGGTGCCGCTCGAGCGCGCCCTGCTGGTCGGCGGCGGGGCGCGCTCGCGGGCCGTCCGCGAGCTCGCGCCCGCGATCCTCGGCTGCCCGGTCGCCGTCCCGGCTCCCGGCGAGTACGTAGCCGACGGTGCGGCCCGGCAGGCGGCCTGGGTCGCCGGCGGCGAACCGAGCCCGCCGTCGTGGAAGCTCGGCGACATCGGCGAGTTTCACGCCGCGCCGCTGCCCCACGTCCGGGATCAGTATGCCGCCGTCCGGGATCAGACCGCCTAGGTGAGCGTCGACCAAGAGCCTTGACGGCGGCAAGCCGAGGGCATGGCATCGTGCCCGCCATGGACACGGGGGTGTCGAAGACAGGGACTGTTCTGACGCCGGCCACGGCCGTCGCCGTCAAGGTTCCCGAGGTGACCATCTACTTCTGGGTGGTCAAGGCGCTGACGACGGCATTCGGCGAGTCCGCCTCGGACTTCATGGTCCACAGCATCAACCCGGTCCTGGCCGTACTGCTCGGCTTCATCGCATTCTGCGCCGCCCTCATCGCACAGCTGCTCGCGCCTCGGTATATGGCAAGCCGGTACTGGCTGGCCGTTGCCATGGTGGGCGTGTTCGGCACCATGGCCGCCGACGTCCTGCATGTGGGTTTCGGCGTGCCGTATGCGGTCTCGTCCGTACTGTTCGTCGTCACGCTGGCCGCAGTGTTCACCACCTGGTACGCGAGCGAACGCACGCTCTCGATCCACAGCATCCTGACCCGACGGCGCGAGCTCTTCTATTGGGCCGCGGTCGTGTCGACCTTCGCCCTGGGCACCGCTGTCGGCGACCTGGCCGCGGTGTCGTTGCGGCTGGGCTACTTCTCTTCCGGAATCGTGTTCGCGCTCGCGATTCTGGTGCCGGCTATCGGGTACTGGCGATTCCGCCTCAACGCGGTAGCGGCGTTCTGGACCGCCTACATTCTCACCCGCCCCCTCGGCGCATCCTTCGCCGACTGGTTGGGCGTTTCGCACGTACGGGGTGGTCTCGATCTCGGCCCCGGACCGGTGAGCCTGGCGCTTGCTGGTCTCATCGTCGCCTTCGTCACCTACCTTGCGCGCACCAAGATCGATCTCCCGCGCTCCGTACCTGTGTAGTGGCCCACCGGCGCTTCCGTACTCATTAGTAGGACGTCAGAGTAAACATGTGTCCGTCGCGCGAGTGGTGACCCTGTCCGGTCCGACGCCGCCCACGGCGTATGCCGGCGCCCGGCTGATGGGCCTCGGAGCCGCGCAGCCGGTCGGGTCGATATCCGGTACGGAACTCGGGGCACCGTTCGGACGCACCGCCGACTGGATCGAGGCTCGGACCGGAATCCGGGAGCTTCGACGGCTCGGCGCCGAGGAAAACCTGATCGACCTGGCCGTCGACGCCGGCAAGGCCGCGCTGGCCGCCTCGGGTCTGGTCGGCGACGACATCGATCTGATCATCGCCACGTCGTGCAGTACCCGGCTCGGCGACGCGGCGCTCGGCGCCCAGCTGAGCGAGCGGCTCAACCCGAACGCGGCGCAGTTCGACCTCAACGCGGCGTGCAGCGGCTTCTGCTACGCGGTGAGCACCGCCGAAGCGATGATCCGCACCGGCGCAGCTCGTCACGTTTTGATCGTCGCGGCCGAGAACATGAGCGGGCTCATCGATCCCAAGGATCTCGGGACGTCGATCATCTTCGGCGACGGCGCGGGAGCCGCCGTGATCGGACCGGCGCCCGACGAGAACCTGGTCGGGATCGGTCCGGTCGTCTGGGGCAGCGACGGCGACGGGGCGAACATGATCGCGTTCGGACCGGACGGTACCGACGAGTTCATGCGGATGCAGGGCCAGAGCGTGTTCCGCTGGGCCACCGAGAGCGTCCCCGACATCGCGCTCCAGGCCTGCGACGCGGTCGGTGTCAGCCCGGGCGACATCGACGTCTTCGTGCCGCACCAGGCGAACCTGCGCATCATCGAGTCGGTCGTGCGCAAGGCGGGCTTCGAGCGGGCGATCATCGCCACCGACGTCGTCGGCTCCGGCAACACCTCGTCGGCCTCGATCCCCATCGCGCTGACGCGGCTGCTCGAGAGCGGGCAGGCGACGTCGGGGCAGCGCGCCCTGCTCGTCGGTTTCGGCGCCGGCCTGGCCTACGCGGCGCAGGTCGTCCGCATCCCGTAAACCTCCCGTGATCAACAGCAGGTTCTGGTCGCAGGGCAAGATCCGCTGTTGATCACGCGGGTTTCCAGTTGTTGTAGACGTCGAGCCCGAACCGATTCAGCCCCGACGTCTGCGCGTAGCCGAGGTAGGGCAGGCCGTATACGTCCTCGAGCGAGGCCAGCAGCGAGTAGTGGTTGTACGGTGTCGTGCTCCACGTCCCGCCGCTCGTCCAGTGCGACAGCACCAGCGCGCCCACACGACCGCCGCCGAGCCCGACGATTCCCGGCAACGGGGCGTTGAGGCTCGGCCCCTCGCCGCAGCACGCCGACGCGTCGCTCACCGGTGAGTCGGCTTCGTCCGCGGTGATCACGAGCATTCCGTCGGCCTGATAGGCGGGCGAGGCCAGGATCTTCGGCACCCACACCGCGAGCCACGCATCCACCGACGCCAGGCCACCGGGACGGCCGTCGACACAGGGTGCGTCGTGTCCGTCGTTGCACAGGTTCGGCGTGATGTAGCTGAGGTTCGGCGTGGTCGAGACCGCGGCGAGATCCGTCGTGAGCGCGGAGAGATCGACTACGTCTTGGGCGCAGGTCGGCGACGACGTGATCGCCGTGAAGTACATGAACGGGTTGTGCCGTACCGCGTACTGGTCGCCGACGTGGGCGGACTGCGTGGTGTCCTGGGCGTTCAGCGCGGGGTGCCGGCACGGGGTCCCCATGTCCTCCATATAGCCCTTCCACGACAGCCCGGCCGCGCTCATCTGGGTCGGCAGGCTGGGCACCGAGGCCGGGAACACGCATCCGGTGCCGAGCGCCTGTCCCGGCGCGACGGTGCCGAGCTGGACGAACTGCGAGTAGAGCTGGCAGTCGAGCTGCATCTGCAGGTTCGGGCCCTGCCCCGAGATCTGGGCGACGTAGTTCGGCTGCGAATTGTGCGCGGTGCCGTAGTAGGTGTTCAGCAGCACGCCCTTGCTACGCAGGGTTTGCGACAGGTACGGTGCCGCGGACGTGGGGCCCCACGTCGCGTCGTAGCCCTTGTTCTCGATGTTGATGACGAACACGTGCTTGATCGCCGGCACGTACGCCGGACGGGTGACCGTGGATGCCGCGCTGCCGGTCGACGACGCGGTGACGCCGACCGCGGCAGCGACGACGGCGAGGGATACGACGGCGAGACGCAGGCGATGCGAGCGGTTCATGCGGGCAGGCTCCATCCGATCGTGATGGCCAATTCTTTGAGACCGGACCACTCGCCGCCTTCGGTCGAGGGCAGCAGCTCTCCGGGGCACAGGGCCGCGACGATCTGCGGAACGGTGAAATGCGGAACCGTCACTCGCGGCGCCGAGGCAAAGTCGAGCGCCTGCACGATGTTCGCCGCGGCGGCATCTCGTGGCGTGAGAGCGGGCAGGTTCCAGCGCCACTCGATCGCCCGCAGTATCGACGTGTGGTCGTAGACGGTGTGATCGACGTAGCCGCGCCGGGCTCGCGGGGAAATTACCAGCGCCGGCACGCGAAACCCCCGCAGTGCGGTCTGTGCGCTGACGTCCGGTGCGGTGCTCGGCGGCACGTGATCGTAGAAGCCGCCCCACTCGTCAAAGTTGATCACGAGCAGTGCGTTGGGCCAGTTCGGGCTCGAGGTGACGGCCTCGTACACCTGGTTGAGAAACGCCTCGCCGGACCGGATATCCGCATGCGGATGGTCGTCGTTCGAGCTGCCCGACGACTCGTCCACGAACCGTGGATCAACGAACGAGACGTGCGGGAGCTGGCCGGTGGCCGCGTCGACCAGGAACTGGGAGAACGGCCGTGAGATGTCCAGGTGCTTCGTACCCCACAGGGCGGTGAACGGAACGTCGGAGAAGTAGTAGCGGCCGGTGAGCCCGGCGGTGGCAAGAGAGTCCCAGATGGTGGGCAGGGTCGAGATCGTCGTCGAATTGTGCAGCCGGTCGGTCTGCGCGGCGTGCTGGTAGAACCGATTCGGGTAGGTCTCGGCCATGGTCGCCGAGAAGTAGCGGTCGCAGGCGGTCCACGCGGGTGCGGCCCGGCCGAGGAACGCCAGGTCCGGCTGCGTGTAGTAGCTGATCGCGAGCGAGTCGTTCACACCTGCCTTCAACCAGCCGTCACACTTGCCCCGGTTGTACTCGATCCGGCCGCCCTCGTACGAATGATCCGGATCGGCGAAGCCGCAGCTCCCGAACGCGGTCTGGTGGAACGTCGCGTGCGCGGTCGCATAGCGGTCGACGAACGTCAGCCCGGCCTGCCTGCCGTCAGCGCCCGGGAGCCAGCCGAGGAAGTGGTCGAACGACCGGTTCTCCATCATCACGACCACGATGTGGTCGATGCCGGAGCTTGCGGGATCGGGAAGTGTGGCCGCGGCGCGGGCGGCCGCACCGCTGTCGGCCCACACGGCGGTGCCCGTCGCACCGGCCGCCACAACCGCGCCGGCTCCGGCCAGCGTCGCGGAGGACAGGAACTGTCTACGAGAGAGAGGCACGTCTGTAACAACACCCGAGCCGGCGGCGAGGTAACGCGACCGCGACCGGAATTCACCAGGAATTCGCCCCGACGTCCGGGACGACACCGTTCAGCGCGGTAGCAGCGTGGCGAGCTGCGCCGCGGCTTTGTCCGCTCCGCCGCGGCGCACCGTCCGGTAATTCGGACGGCGCCCATGCGCCTGAAGCATCGCCGCGGCGAGGTCCGCCGGCTTGGTCGACGCGTAATCCATCCGTAGCCCGGCCCGGTAGTGGTCCAGCCGGTGGGCGACGAAGTGCTGCTGCTCCCAGTGATGCGCCAACGGGAAGTAGACGAATGGTCGCCGCGCCGCAACGAGCTCCATCGTCGTCGACAGGCCGCCCTGGACGACCGCAACATCCGCACAGGCGAGATGCTCGAACAGGGCCGGCACGTAGCCGCGCTTGTCCATTCCCTCGACGTCAGGCAGCTCACCGGGGTGCAGCCGCGGACCGGTGACCATCACCATCCGGGCGTCGGGCTGCTCCCTGCGGACCAGCCCAAACGCCTCCGCGGTGAGCTCGAGCAGGTCCCGTCCCACCGCCGTCCCGCCCACGGCGGCGACGTAGAGCGGGAAGCCGGTGCCGTAGCCGAGCTCGGCGCGCAGCGCGGCGGGCCGGCGGTAGGCGGCCGGGTCGAACGGCACGACGTACGGGACGGACGTGAACCATCGCGCCGACCAGTCCCGGACTCGCGGAAGACCTGGGCCGAACGAGGCGTCGGGCAGCTCGTCGAACCCGCCGATGAACACCGAACGGTCTCGTACGTGCGGGTACCGCGCCAGGTGTTCGATCATCTCGGCGTTGTAGTCGGCGCACAGATCCGCCTCGCGCGGATCAGTTTCCGGGTCGACGGGCAGGAACCCGATAACGTCGGTCAGGAAGGCATACGGGGCGATCTTCCGCTCGGGATTCTCGTGCAGGAAATGATCGACCTCCCACGACTCGTCGCCCACCCACAGGTCGTACGGGGTCTCGCGGACGATGTCGTCGAAGAGCAGGTAGTTGGCGCCGAAGATCTCGTCCATCCGGCGGAACGCGTAGAACGCGTGCAGGTCGTGATGGGTGGACTCGCTCTCCCAGTGCGCCGACTCGGAGGCCATTTCGGCGCAGGCGGGGTGGACGATCTCGCCCGCCGCCTCGAGCACCGCGGTGACCGGCGGCTGCGACCACCACTGGATCTGCAGATCGGGCACCGCCGCACGCAGCGATCTCGCGATGGCCAGGTCCCGCAGGACATGACCGAGCCCGATCGGCGAGCTGACCCACAGCGCCCGCAGCTTTCGTTCCCGCGCGAACAGCCAGGCGGACCGCCGCGGAGCCAGCGCGGTGTGCCGGTCGACGAACTCACGCAGCATGAGGTTGAACGGCACCGGATGCCTGGCGTGCGGGCAGTGGCCCGCGCCTCGGAGCAGCTCGAGGTCGCAGCCCAGCTCATCGGCGAGTGCCTGCCCTGTCGACCCGCCGACGACCCGATCGCTGTCACCGTGCACGACAAGGCACGGGCACTTCACGCGTGCGGCAAGTTGCACCGCCATCGGCTCGTCGGCGGCCGGGTCGTCCTCGAGATAGGGCGCGAGGGCGGTCGCGATCAGCGTCTCGGGATCCGTCTCCAGGGCCCAGCCGACGCCGTCCTCGATCTGCTTGGACGAGTGCGGTTCGACGAAGACCTCGCCGAAGAAGAACTCGGCGAAGTCGGCGAGGTCGTGTCGCCAGTAGCTGGCGTTGTACTTGTCCCAACCTTCGTATGCGTCGAGCTGGTCCTGGAATGCGTGCACCGCGCGCTGGGGCTGCACGTCGCGCAGCCGCACCCTCGGAGCGACGAATACTGCTGCGATCATTCGCGCCGGGTTTTCAGCCGCGAGTCGCAGCAGAACGCCCGCTCCCCGCGACAGACCCACGCCGATCGCCGCATCCGTGCCGGTCGCGTCGAGCACCGCGATCGCGTCAGCGGCCAACTCGGTGTCGGCGTAGTCTTCCGCCGACTGCGGCCGATCGGATCGGCCGTTTCCACGCGGGTCGAACGTGACCACTCGGAAGTGCCGGGCCAGATACGGCACCTGCATCTTCCATATGCGGGAGTGCACGATCGCCCACGCGGGCAGCAGCAGGATCGTCGTCGGGCCGCTGCCGAAGACCTCGTAGTAGAGCCGTACACCGGACCGCACGGCGTAGCCGCAGCGGTCCGGCTCCCGGGCGCGCATAGCACCAACTGTCCCGCTTGGGCCGCGGGAGCGCATCTGTACGCGCGACGACGTCATCGTGTCGCTCAGGGACGGGCTTCGTACACGATGTTGAAGGGCGTCTCGCTCGCCCGGCGGAACCGGGTGAAGCCGGCACGAGCCACGACTTCGCCGATGGCCTGCTCGCCGGCCTGCGCGCCCAGCGAGTAACCACCCGGCTGCGACAGGGCATTCGGCACGCACAGGAACGTCGAGAAGTTGTAATAGACGCGCCCGACCGGGTTGAGGTTCTCGGTTACCTCGTCGCCGGCGAACGGCTCGACGATCAGCCACGTGCCGTCGGGCGCCAGAGCCTGACGGATGTGGGTGGCGGCGCCGAGCGGGTCGCCCATGTCGTGCAGGCAATCGAAGGTCGTGACCAGGTCGTACCCGGTGCCGGCGAAGGTCTGTGCCGACGCGACCTCGAACGAGATCCGGTCGGCGACGCCCGCCTCCGCCGCCCGCTTGCGGGCTAGTTCGATAGAACCGTCGTGGTAGTCGCAGCCGACGAGTTGCGCGTTCGGATAGTGCTCAGCGAGCAGGATCGTCGACGCGCCGAGGCCGCAACCCACGTCGGCCACCTTTGCCCCGGCCTGCAGCTTGTCCTCGACTCCCTCGAGCGCCGGAATCCAGCCGGACACGAGATTCGCGTTGTAGCCCGGCCGGAAGAACTGCTCGCAGCCGACAAAGACGTCGCCGTCGTGCTCGTGCCAGCCGATACCGGCGCCGGTACGGAACGCTTCGGCCACGCGCTCCTCTGCGCGCAGTGTGCCAAGCGCGAACAGAAATGCACCGGGCGCGTAGACGGCGCCGGCGGGATCGGAAAGTACGAACGCCTGCTCGTCGCTCAGCGAGTACGTGTCGGTGGCGGCATCGTAGGTGACGTAGCCACCGGCCGCTTGGCCGCGCAGCCACTCCGCTATGTAGCGCGGATCGCAATCGGCTCGCCGCGCGAGGTCGTCCGACGTCCCGGGCGCACCCACCATCGCGCGGTACAGCCCGAGCCGATGGCCGACGACGACGTTTCCCGCCGCGATCGTCGCGCCCAGGTCGCCGACGAACCGACCCAGGAATTCCATCAACTTGCCTTCGTCCAGTGCCATCTCGTCCCCTTCGACATCGCGACCACTATCTGTGGCGCGTGTCCGGTCTACGAGGTCGCGGTGGCGACGGGTATACGGGGAATCCCTTACGGGGGGGCTTCAGCCCGTGTGCCGTTGCCCAAGATGCGACGCCCGCACGGCTCGGCGCATGCAGGCGCTCCATGATGTTGCCGACGTGGATCTCGGCCGTCTTCTCGCTGATGCCCAATGCCCGGCCGATCTGCCGATTGGTGTTGCTCGCCGCGACGAGCGCGGCTACCTCGAGCTGGCGGGGCGTCAGCCCGACGGCGTCGGGCTCCGCGACGATCTCGCCGGCAGCGGCAACGCCCGCGGCGAGTGCGACCGCCGCGGCGCTGGGCATCGTTCGCCCCGCGTGCTGCTCGTGGTCAGCTCCGGTCCGGCCGAGAGTGTGCACGAGCGTGCTCGCGAGCACGCTGAGCCGGGCCTGTTCTGCGTCGGTGGGACGGGCGGCCACCGCGTCGCGCTGCGCGGCGGCCGCCCCCAGCAGGCGTCCGGCGGTGCTCAGCGCGCCACGCGCGAACGCGACGTCGGCCAACGCCTCGAAACACTGCGCGATGCCCCGCCGATCGCCGACGCCGTCATGCAGAAGGAGCGCCTCGCCCAGTAGGCGTGCGGGCTCGTCGACGGCGCCGCCGTGCAGCAGCACCGTTGCCAGCGCGCGGGCCGAGACAGCGACGGCCCAGTCGTACTCGAGCGAACGGAACAGCCGAAGTGCCTCGCGAAGCAGCGCCTCGGCGTCGACCGGATCGCCGAGTTCGGTCGCCAACAGACCGAGATCATGAGCGGCCCACGCTGTCCCACGGGCGTTTCCGGCGCTCTCGAAGATCGATCTCGCCGTCGCGTACCGCTCGGCGGCGTCTTCGGATCGCCCCCGACCGCGCGCCACATGACCGCGGAAGGCGCTGACGATCGCGAGCCGCCGCTCGTCGTCGCTGGTCGCACTGATGGCCGCGGAGCGAAGCAGCAGGTCTTCAGCGGTGTCAAGGTGTCCGAGTCCCAATGCGACGATCCCGCCTGCGATCAACGCGGCGGCACAAGCATCCGGCGAGGAGCTGGGGTCACCGGCCACAGCCGACACGACGTCGATCAGGCCCGCGGCGTCCGCGAGAGAACCGCGGGTGTACCAGTACCAGCCGAGTCCGGTTGCCAGCCAGAGTGTCTCGTCGACGTACGACCCGGCGCGGCTGTCGATGAACGCCGCGATCAGATCCCCGTGCATCACGCCGAGCCGCGGCCAGGTGGCCGTCTCCTCGTTGGTGCCCATGGTCGCCTCACAACGACGAGCCGCGGCGGCGAAGTACCTGGTATGGCGGGCGCGGGTGTCGGCAACCTCGCCGTGCAGTTCCAGCTGCTCGGCGGCGAACTCACGCAGGCTCATGAGCATGCCGAATCGGGCGTCCCCGTCCTCACCCACGGCACGGCGGATCAGGCTCTTGTCCAGCAGGGACTCGATCGCGTCGATGACACCCCCGGTCGCGGGATCACCACACACCGCGTCGGCTGCCGACACGGTCCAGTCGCCGACGAACACCGACAACCGCCGGAAGGTCGCCCGCTCCCCCGCGGGCAGCAGGTCGTGACTCCAGGCAATCGCAGCGCGCAGATCACGATGCCGCCCAGGACCGTCGCGCGGGCCGCCGATCAGCAGCGCCATCGGGTGCTCGAGCCGGAACACCAGCTCGCTCGGCGTGAACACGCGCAATCGAGCTGCGGCAAGTTCGATCGCGAGGGGCAACCCGTCGAGCCGCACGCAGACCTCGGCCAGCGACCGAGCCGTACGCCCGGTCAGGGTGACGTGCGCGGGTGCTCGAGCGAGCAGCAGCGCAATCGCGGCGTTGCCCCGGAGCCGATCCAGGTCACCGACATCGGCCTCGGACGGCATAGGCAGCGGCGGCACGGCGAACTCGCGCTCCGCGGCCAGGTGCAGCCGCTCCCTGCTCGTCGCGAGGACACGCAGCCGCGGACTGGACGAGAGCAGGGTGCCCAGTTCCGGCAGCGCCTCGAGCAGGTGCTCGCAGTTGTCCAGGACGAGTAGCACGTCCCGTTCCGCGACCGACGCCACGAGCCTGGTCAACGCCGGCTCTTCCGCCGAGCGATTCACGCCGAGCGCGCGGGCGATTTCGCCGAGGAACAGCCGGGCCTCGCGAACTGGCGCGAGATCGACCCACACCGCGCCGCCGGGAAACTGATCGGCCACGGCGGCCGCGGCGGCCAGTGCCAGCCGGGTCTTGCCCACTCCTGGCGGGCCGGTGACCGTCACCAGCCGTGTGCCCGCCGCCGTCACTGCGCTGGTCAGGGTGGCCAGTTCAGCGGCGCGGCCGACCAGGGCCGTGGCTGGAGCCGGCAGAGCGATCGCCGTGACCACAACCAGATCGTAGGAGCCGATACCCACGGGAAGACCCGTTTACGCACGCAATTCCTGAGCACACATGGCGATTTGTCCCGGGATGGCAGCGCTCATCGGACGCCGCCGACCACTGGGCGGACGATCTGACCGGCTCTGTGCGGCCGTAGCCTGTACTAAGTAGACGGCGCATGCATGACGCGACGTCGGTGTGGGAAACAACTGACGGTGAGGAGTGTGCACATATGAGAGTGGGTCTGCATATCCCGGATTTCACCTGGGACGGCGGCGCGCCGGCGCTGCGTGGGCGCTTGGCCGAGGTGGCCGGGCTGGCTGAGCAGGCGGGCTTCGATCGGATCAGCGTGATGGATCACGTGTGGCAGATAGGCCCGATCGGGCCGGTCGAGCACGAAATGCTCGAGGCCTACACCACGCTGGGCTACCTGGCGGCCAAGACCGAACGGGTCAAGTTGCTCACCGTCGTGACGGCGGTGGTTTACCGCGAACCCGGCCTGCTGGCCAAAGCCGTCACCACCCTGGACGTGCTCTCCGGCGGCCGCGCGATGCTGGGCATCGGTGCGGCCTGGAACGAAGAGGAGGCGCGCGGGCTGGGCCTGTTCTTCCCGTCCACCGCTGAGCGCTTCGAGCGGCTCGAGGAAGCGCTGCAGATCTGTCTGCAGATGTGGAGCGGCGATGACGGTCCGTATCGCGGCAAGTACTACCAGCTGGAGCGCACCCTGAACTCGCCCCAACCGTTGAGCCACCCGCATCCGCCGATCCTGATCGGCGGGGCCGGCGAGAAGAAAACCCTCCGACTGGTAGCCCGCTACGCCGATGCCTGCAACATCTTCGACAGTCCCGATCTGGCCCACAAACTCGACGTCCTGCGCAGCCACTGCGTCACCGAGGGCCGGGACTACGACGAGATCGAGAATACCGTGCAGACCCGTTTCGATCTCGGCGAGCAGGGCGAGCGGGTGGAGGAGACGATCGAGCATCTACAGCAGCTGGCCGAACTCGGCATCCAGGTCGCGCACGGGACGCTCGTCGGCGCCGGCTCGCTGCGCCCGCTGGAACTGATGGCCGAGCGAGTCATTCCCGCGGTCGAGAGGTTCTGACCCGACCGCGACGCGGTCTCTGAACCGTTTCAGCCGCGGTACATCGTCCAGCAGGTCGGGCCGTGACGGGGAAGCCGGATCTCGCCGGTGACTGTGAAGCCAAAGCGTTCGTAGAACGGGATGTTCTTCTCGTTGCTGCTTTCCAGATATGCCGGGCCGTCGATGCGATCGATGCGATCGCGAACCAAGGCGGCGCCGATCCCACGTCCTTGCGGTACCGCTCCAACCTGGGCGAGGTACCAGAATGGGCCGGGCGGCCGGCTTTCGTGAAACGTCTTTTCGAGGTCGTTGCCATACTGAAGGCGCGTGCCGAGCGCGCGAATGAGTGCTGGCAGCGAGCGGAGAGCCTGCCAACGGGTCTGCCGATAACCCGGCGCGTCCCACAGGCTGGCCCCGACAACCCCGCCGTCGTCCTCGGCGACGTCCGCGCACCCGTCGAGCCCGTGAGCGTATCGAGCGAGAGTCCGGAAAAGCAGCTCGCGGCGCCGGACGTCGGGCTGCATCCAGGACATGACGGGGTCATCGACGAATGCTTCACCCAGGACTCGGCCCACGGCCGGTATGTCGGCTGCGTTAGCGGTCCGGACCCTAATCACGCTCGCGACCGCACCTCAGCACGGGGTGAATCCATTGCTCAGCAGGTACATCATCTGATCGATCAGATACGGAGTCGGCGGGTACGGAAACGTCGGCAACGCGATCAACAACGACGCGACTCCGTGGAGAGCCATCCACAGCAGGCAGGCGAGAACCGCGGGATCGTATGCGTCGGAGAATTGCCCGGCCGCGATCGCGGCCGCGGCGTCGCTGACCATCGTTGACAGCCCGGTGTCGCCGAGAAGCCGAGTGGGCTCGAACCAGTCCGGCATCTCGTCCGGTCGCCCCATGTACAGCAGGCGGTAGTTCTCGGGGTCGTTGAGCGCGTAGTCCAGATAGGCAAGGCCACGCCGGCGGATTCGCTCGGCGGGATCCTCGATGCCGGCGGTTGCCTGGTCCATCGCCCGGGCGACGGCGGCCAGTTTGCGAGCCGCGACCGCATACAGCAGGTCGTTGCGACTCTCGAAATGCCGATAGACCGCTGGCGTGGTCACGCCGGTCGCGGCCGCCACATCCCGCATGCCGATGTCGTAGCCGTGGGCGTCGACGAGGGCCTGGGCCGCGGAGAGGATCTCCTCACGAAGCTCAGCGCCGCGCCCGCGCGGTAGCTGCTGTCGCTTGCGCCGGCGCGGTGCGGGGCGTGGGTTCGATGTCATCACGGCCAATCCTCTCAGTGAAGCCCTGGCCGATCGGGGATGGGCTCGAGTTTTGTCGCCAAGCGGCCACCCGCAGCACTCCGAACCTGGCCTATCCGCGACACCGTGTCTCAGCGTGAGGGCTCAAGTTGACATCGTCAACCTCCGTTGGTTAGCGTCGACTTCACGCAGAGCCGGCGGAAGGCGTGCGGCCAGACGTTGGGAGCCAG
>JAODNL010000535.1 GCA_025465405.1 Pseudonocardiales bacterium
ACGTGCCGTCCGAGCCCGTGCCGTCCGAACCACTGCCGTCCGAACCGCTGCCCGACCCGACCTCAACACGCGCCGACCCGACCGCGCCACGCCCTAGCCCCAGCTCCACACCCGCCGACCCAACCACGCCACCCCCTAGCCCCAGCTCCACACCCGCCGACCCGACTGCGCCACGCCCTGACCCCAGCTCCACACCAACGGAGCCCACCATCACGCGCGCCGACACGTTCTTCGCCGCCGTTGGCGGTGAGCCGACCTTCCGGCGGCTCGTCGAGGCGTTCTACGCGGGGGTCGCGGGCGATCCGGTGCTGCGGGCGCTGTACCCGGAGGACGACCTCGGTCCGGCTGCGGAGCGGCTGCGGCTGTTCCTGATCCAGTACTGGGGCGGTCCAACGACGTACTCGCAGCAGCGCGGTCACCCGCGGCTGCGGATGCGGCACGCGCCCTTCGCCATCGGCAGCGCGCAGCGCGACGCCTGGCTGCGGCACATGCGCGCGGCGCTGGACTCGATCGAGCTCCCGCCGGCGTACGAGCAGATGCTGTGGGATTACCTCGTCGCCGCCGCGGATTCGATGCGAAACGTCCCCGGGTGACAGTCCGTTTGCGGCTTTGGGCACAATGGATGACGTGACCAAAAACGCTTACGGTCGCCCCTGGTGGGCGACCGCAGTCTTTTACCAGGTCTATCCGCGCAGCTTCGCCGACGGCAACGGCGACGGGACCGGGGACCTGATCGGCCTCCGGCAGCGGCTGGATCACCTGGACCGGCTCGGCGTGGACGCGATGTGGATCTCGCCGTTCTACCGCTCCCCCATGGCCGACGGCGGCTACGACGTCTCCGATCCGTGCGACGTGGACCCGCTGTTCGGCACGCTGGCCGACTTCGACGCCCTGCTCGCCGACGCCCACCAGCGCGGCATCAAGGTCACCGTGGACCTGGTCCCCAACCATTTCTCCGATCAGCACCCGTGGTTCGTCGCCGCCCTGGCCGCAGGCCCCGGCTCGCCCGAGCGGGCGCGGTTCATCTTCCGGGCCGGCCGCGGTCCTGACGGCTCGCAGCCGCCGAACAACTGGCCATCGGTCTTCGGCGGTCCGGCGTGGACCCGCGTACCGGACGGCGAGTGGTACCTCCACCTGTTCGCGCCCGAGCAGCCCGACCTCGATTGGACCAACCCCGAGGTGCCTGCCGAGTTCGAGCGCATCCTGCGGTTCTGGCTGGATCGCGGCGTGGACGGCTTCCGCATCGACGTCGCGCACGGCATGGCCAAGGAGCCCGGCCTGCCCGACGTCGATCTATCGGTGATCCCGAGCCGCGAGGAGGGCGCCACGATGCCGTCGCCGGACGACATCCGGTGGGACCGCGACCAGGTGCACGAGTATCACCGGATGTTCCGGCGGGTACTCGACTCCTACCCCGGCGACCGGATGGCGGTCGGCGAGGCATGGGTCGCCAATTCTGAGCGGCTGGCGCGCTATGTCCGTCCCGGCGAGCTCAACCTCACCTTCAACTTCGAACTCGTCGAGGCCAACTGGGGAGCCAAGACCTTCCGCGAGGCGATCGAACGGTCGCTTCGGGCTATGTCGGGCGTCGGCGCACCGTGCACGTGGGTGCTGGCCAACCACGACGTCGAGCGGGCCGCGACTCGCTACGGCGGCGGCGCGGTGGGTGTGGCCCGGTCCCGCGCCGCGGCCCTCGTGCAGCTGTCGCTGCCCGGTGCGGCCTACGTCTACAACGGCGACGAGCTCGGCCTGACCAACGTGGAGTTGCCGGACTGGGCTCTGCAGGATCCGACGTGGGAGCGCAGCCGGCACACCGAGCGCGGCCGCGACGGCGAGCGGGTGCCGCTGCCGTGGTCGGGCGACGAGCCGCCGTTCGGCTTCTCGACGGCCCCGGCGACCTGGCTGCCGATGCCTGCCGAGTGGGCGGCCGTGACGGTCGAGAAGCAGGAGAGCGATCCGGGCTCGACGCTGCGCCTATACCGTCGCGCGCTCGCGCTGCGGGCCTCGACGCCGGACCTGCTCGAGCCTGAGTTCGCCTGGCTCGAGCTGCCCACCGGCTGCCTCGGGTACCGCCGCGGCGAGATCAGCGTGCTTCTGAACGCGGGCGAGGCGCCATTGCCACTGCCCGCCGGCGAAGTACTGCTCGCCTCCGGGCCGCTCGACGGTCAGACACTGCCGATCGACACCGCGGTATGGCTGCGCGGCTGACGCGTCGCCAGATCAGCGAATGACGACGCCGAGGCCGAGCCCGGCCCGTTCGACGTAGACGGATCCGAACTCGGCGGCGACGCGGACCCACCGCCCGGCCACGTCAACCGCAACGTGGGACCCACGCGGAAGGAACGCCATCCGCGTCAGTGCACTCAACGCACGAAGGCTGATCTCGGCGTGCGGTCCGTGCTCGGCGCTGACGGTCAGCACGACCGAGTCGAGCACAGCATCGGCCACCGCCGCGCGCGGCCGGGCTCCGGGCACGCCGTCACGGTCGGCAGCCTCCTGCAACGCGCGGGAGCCGGTGCGGACCAGCCCGCGCACGACCTCGTCGGGGACCGTGTCGACGCGCTGCCAGCCCGCGACCGGAGGCACGCCGGTGCGCCACTCGGCGTCGCGGCTCGGGGGCGCATCAGTGGATTCCCCGTCCAGCCAGGCGAGCAGCTCCGCGGCCCGGACGGTAACATCGACGGCTTCAGCACCTGGTGCCGGTTCCGCCGCGACGGACCGCCCGACGAGCACGTCGAACGGCAGTCGGATGAGCGCCGCGGCCCGGTCGCCGCCGATCTTCAGCCGGGCCAGGCTGGCCGGGTCGAGCGACGCGGCCCGCCGCAAGGCAGGCGCGAGCTCAGCAAGCACCGGCCGAGCGGCGATGAGCTCGGTGCCGACGTGGCGCTCAATCATCTGTCCTCGTCGGCGAAACCCGCCAGCACCTTGCGCTCCTCGTCGGTCAGCCGGCGGGGCCGGTCGCTGTCGAAGTTGAAGGTCACGCACCGGGTAGCGGCCCGCGCGGCGAGCTGGCCGGCGTCGAACACCTCGTAGTGGACGGTGAACGACGCACCGCGAACCTCGCCGATCCACAGCTCCAGTCGCAGCGGCTCCGGGTGATAGACGACCGGACGCACATAGTCGATCTCGTGCCGGGCGATCACGGTGCCGCTGGAGAAACCGTTACCGGACTGATCGTGACGATCGAAGAACATCGCCACCCGAGCCTGCTCCAGATAGGCGAGGTAGGCCGAGTTGTTGATGTGCCGGTAGGCGTCCATGTCCGACCAGCGCATGTGTACCTCGTGCACGAATCTCGCCACGTGGCAGTCCCGGCCGTCTCAGTCGCGGCTGAGCTTGCGGTGTGTGACGGAATGCGGCCGGGCCGCCTCCGCCCCGAGTCGCTCGATCTTGTTCTTCTCGTACGAGTCGAAGTTGCCCTCGAACCAGAACCACTTGGCGTTGTTCTCGCCGTCGCCCTCCCACGCCAGGATGTGCGTGGCCACCCGGTCGAGGAACCACCGGTCGTGGCTCGTGATCACGGCGCAGCCGGGGAATTCCAGCAGAGCGTTCTCCAGCGAGCCGAGCGTCTCGACGTCGAGGTCATTGGTCGGCTCGTCGAGCAGCAGCACATTGCCACCCTCCTTGAGCGTCAACGCCAGGTTCAGCCGATTCCGCTCCCCGCCGGAGAGCACGCCTGCGGGCTTCTGCTGGTCAGGTCCCTTGAAGCCGAACGCGGAGACGTAGGCCCGCGATGGCATCTCGACCTGCCCGACGTTGATGTGATCCAGGCCATCGGACACGACCTGCCACACCGTCTTGGTCGGATCGATGCCGCCGCGGCTCTGGTCGACGTAGCTGATCTTGACCGTGTCGCCGATGCGCAGCTCACCGACGTCCGGCTTCTCCTGGCCGACGATCATCTTGAACAGCGTGGTCTTGCCGACGCCGTTCGGCCCGATGATGCCGACGATGCCGCCACGCGGCAGGCTGAAGGACACGTGGTCCCAGAGCAGCTCGTCGAAGCCCTTCGTGAGTTCGTGTGACTCCACGACGAGGTTGCCCAGCCGCGGTCCCGGCGGGATCTGGATCTCCTCGAAGTCGAGCTTGCGCGTCTTCTCTGCCTCGGAGGCCATCTCCTCGTAGCGCTGCAAGCGGGCCTTGCTCTTGGCCTGGCGTCCCTTCGCGTTCTGCCGCACCCAGTCGAGTTCCTCACGCAGGCGCCGCTCGAGTTTCTGGTCCTTCTTGCCCTGGACCGTCAGCCGCTCGGCCTTCTTCTCCAGGTAGGTCGAGTAGTTGCCCTCGTAGGGATATGCGCGGCCCCGATCGAGCTCGAGGATCCATTCGGCCACGTTGTCGAGGAAGTACCGGTCGTGCGTGACGGCCAGGATCGTGCCCGGGTATTTCGCCAGGTGCTGTTCGAGCCACTGGACACTCTCGGCGTCAAGGTGGTTCGTGGGCTCGTCGAGCAGCAGCAGGTCCGGTGCTTCGAGCAGGAGCTTGCACAACGCCACCCGCCGCCGCTCGCCGCCGGACAGGTGCGTTACCGGCTCATCTCCCGGCGGGCAGCGAAGGGCGTCCATCGCCTGCTCGATGCGACTGTCGAGCTCCCAGCCATTCGCGTGCTCGATCTTCTCCAGCAGGTCACCCTGCTCAGCCAGCAGCGTGTCGAAGTCGGCGTCCGGTTCGCTCATGGCTTCGGAGACCTCGTCGAAGCGCGCGAGCCACCCGCGCAATTCGGCGACGGCCTCCTCCACGTTCTCGCGGACCGTCTTCGTCTCGTCCAGCGGCGGCTCCTGCTGGAGCATCCCGACGGTCGCACCCGGGGCCAGCGCCGCGTCGCCGTTGGAGGCTTGGTCCATGCCGGCCATGATCTTCAGGACGCTGGACTTGCCGGCTCCGTTCGGGCCGACGACGCCGATCTTCGCGCCGGGCAGGAACGACAAGGTGACGTCGTCGAGGATGACCTTGTCGCCGTGCGCCTTGCGCACCTTGTACATGGTGTAGATGAACTGAGCCACTATCCGTCCTAGCTGTTCGTCGATTGCTGCCGACCGCCCGCCGGCGGTGGTCGGCCTGATGTCCAGTGTCCCAGCCCTGTCGACCTCGCCGTCCTGCCGGCCCATGGTCCGGTGCAGGATGGCGAGGCCGAACGGCCACGTAGGTCAGCCCACGGGCGCGAGCTCCTGCTCGGTGGCTGCAGTCTCATCGCCGGTGGCATCGGTGTCGGCCAGGTCGAGCCACTCGTCGCTGCGGTCGGCCGGGATGCCCTCGGCATCAACCTCCACCTGGCTGGTCAGCTGCGGCCGGTACACCTTGCGGAAGTCGGACGTGCCACGGGACAGATCGTGCCCAACGGCGTTCGCCTCGAGGTCGTAGGCGACCCGGACGACCTCGTTGACGGTGTATTCGCGCGAGTAGTACCGCCCGTGAACCACCACTGGCTGGCCCTTGCGCAGGCATTGCGCGACGTTCTCCGCCATCGCGCGCCAGCAGGTGACGTTCACGAACAGGGTGGAGTTGTCCACATAGCGCTCGTGCTCGCGGTCGTAGCGGCGCGAGGTCGACGCCACGCGGAAGTTCGTGACGGCATGGCCACTCTTCGTCAGGCGCATCCGCGGCTCGTCGACCACATTGCCGATCACGGTCATGATGGTGTCGTTCATCTGGTTCTCCTCAATCGTCTCCGGTGCTCCGGTACCCGACCTGGGCGTGCCCCCACTCAACTGGGGGTGGCCGACGCCCAGCCATGGTGGACGCCGATCTGTGGACGGAGCACGGCGTTGTGCACGAAATCGGGCTTGCTGTCGGAGTGGCGTGCTACGCGCACGACACGCGTCGCGGCTCCGGGCCGGTAACCTGCCGGTGAAGGTCGGCCCCCGTAGCTCAGTGGATAGAGCTGCCGCCTTCTAAGCGGTAGGTCGCAGGTTCGATCCCTGCCGGGGGCACTGGGGTGGGGGCACCGCCGGGGCGCTGTCGGGGCGACACTGCCGGGGCACGCTTGCCCGGCGGCACCGACGCGGCGATCTTGATGCGCAGACGGCGGCGTGACCCGCAGCCGGCATGAAGATCGCGGGCAGACGGCTGAGCGCCGATCAGCGGACGTTCAGCCGAACCCCTGCACGATCAGAGCGTGGGACTGCTGAGCTCGACGACGATCGTCCTGTTCGCATTCCTCGCAATCGCCGCGCCGTTGACATGCCTGCTCGTCTGGAACAAGTTGGGCCCGAACCGATGGGTTCGCTTCGCCGCTCGGGGATTTCTGCTCGTGCTCTGCCAGGGGCTTGCCGTGTTGGTGGCCGGCCTGATCCTGAACCGGAGCTACGCCTTCTACACCTCGTGGTCGGAACTGTTCGGTCGGGCCGGGCTGACGAGCGTGGCCGCGCCAGCCGGAGCGCGCAGCGCCGACAGCACCTACGCGGCGCAATTTCGGCAGTCGTTCTATGCACGACACGGCACGGTCATCCCGTGGGTGATCCCGGCCCCGAACACCGGTCTGCCGCCGCAGCACGCGCTCGTCTACCTCCCCGCCGCCTACGGCGATCCGGCGGCCGCGGCCGCCCGGTACCCGGTCGTCCAGCTGTTCGACGGGATCCCTGGTAACCCCGAGACCTGGGTCCGGTCGATGCAGCTGAGGCGGGTGCTCGACCGCGTGATCGCAAGCATGCAGTCGGTTCCGTTCATCGCCGTCATGCCGACCCAGAACGTCCGAGCACCGCACGACACGCAGTGCCTGAACATCGTGCACGGCCCCCAGATCGACACGTACCTGACTGTGGACGTGCACCGCAACATCGTGAGCAACTTCAGGGTGGCGACGGCCGCTTCTGGCTGGGCAACAATGGGATATTCGACCGGCGGCTACTGCGCTCTCAATCTGGCGATGCGGCACACGGACCTCTACTCGGCCGCCGTCTCGATGTCGGGATATGGCCGAATTGTCTCCACCAACCCGGCCCGTGAATTCTTCGGCGGCAACCGGCGTCTCGTCGACCTCAACACCCCGGTGTGGGAGGCCTCGCACTGGGGACGCAAGCCGCTGTCGATCTTGGCAATCGCGAGCCGCCCCGACCCGCTGTCGTATCACGACACGGTCGCTCTAGCCGCTCTCTCGCACGGGTCGCTGCGAATGTCCACCGTGCTGCTCGCCCATGGCGGTCACAACGCCACCCTGTGGGTGGCCATGGAGCCCATCGCGTTCAACTGGCTGTCACAGCGGCTCGTAGCGCCACTGGCCGGCGTCTCGATCCAGGCTGACCTGCTCCCCGCCCCACCGGTGAGCAAGCGCGTACCTGTGAGTAAGCATGGCCCGGTGGGCCGGGCGGAGCGGCGCGGACCGCGCTAGACGTGCGGCGCGTCCTCGCCAGCACGATCGGCCGCGTCGCGCATCTCGAACGCGTCCGAGGCCCACTCCCCCACCTCGTGCGCGATCTCGCGAACCGCGCCGGTGACGACCGTCGCGATCCGGCCCACATGCGTCGCGGCCGACTCGGTCAGCACCTGCACCGTGTCCTTGCCGACCTCGAACCTGCCAACCATGCGTCCCGTCCGATCTGTCACGCAGCCGCCGCAATCTCGTCGGGCACAACGGCAACTGTTGGAGGCGTGCCTGCCTCGTCTCGCGTCCCGAACGGCAGGGCCAGGCGGAAGATCTTTCCCCACACCGAGCCGAGCTGCTTGGACAGCCGGCCCGCGTTGTACGGCAGCCCGTACTTCTCGCACAACGCGCGGACCTCGGGAGCGACCTGCGGGTACCGGCGGGCTGGCAGGTCCGGGAACAGGTGGTGCTCGATCTGGTGCGACAGATTGCCCGACAGGATGTGGAACAGCTTTCCGCCGGTGATGTTGGCCGATCCCATCATCTGGCGCACGTACCAGGCTCCGCGCGATTCGTTCTCAGTCTCCTCTTCGGTGAACGTCGCGACGCCGGTCGGGAAGTGCCCACAGAAGATGATCGAGAACGCCCACAGGTTCCGGACCAGGTTGGCGGTGGCGTTCGCGGTCAGCGTCGAGAGGAACATCGGTCCGCTCAACGCTGGGAAAAGCAGGTAGTCCTTGAGCACCTGCCGACTGGCCTTATGCCACTGCTGCCCGCGCAGCGACCTCGTCTCGGCCCAGGTGCGCTCGCCGGCGATGATGTTCTCGAGCTCGAGATCGTGGGCCATGACTCCCCACTCGAACAGCACCATGAGCAGGAACGCGTACACGGGGTTGCCGAGGTAGTACGGATTCCAGCGCTGCGCCTCTTCGATCCGCAGCACGCCGTACCCGATGTCGCGGTCCTTGCCGAGGATGTTCGTGTACGTGTGGTGCATGTAGTTGTGGGAGTGCCGCCACTGCTCGGCGGGGCACACCGTGTCCCACTCGAACATCGTGGAGTTCAAGCCGGGGTCACGCATCCAGTCGTACTGGCCGTGCATGACGTTGTGCCCGATCTCCATATTGTCGAGGATCTTCGACAGGGACAGCGCCGCGGTGCCGGCAAGCCAGAGTGGCGGCAGGAAGCCGAGGAACAGCGAGGCTCGGCCGGCGACCTCGAGGCCGCGCTGCCACCTGATGACCTTGTAGATGTAGTCGCGGTCCGCGGCGCCCAGGTCGTCGACGACGCGCTGTCGGATCGCATCCAGCTCGAGGCCTAGCTCGTCGATCTGCTTCTCGGTGAGTCGGGTGGTCATCACGGTTTCTCCCTTGCTTGTCAAGGTTTCAGAGGTCGATTGCCACGTCACCGACGGGTACCGAGATGCACAACTGGATCTCGGTGTCCGGCTCCGTATGGGTCTCTCCGGTGCGGACGTTGCGCGTGCAGCCGCTCATCTTGACCTGCGTGCACGAGAAGCAGATGCCCATTCGGCAGCCGTGTTCGGGTTGCAAGCCCGCCGCCTCGGCCTGTTCGAGGATCGTCGTGCCGGTGTTGTCCACGGCGGTGCCGCTGCGTTCGAACGTCAGCGCGCCGGTAGCGGCGGCCGTCTCCACGGCGACCGGCGCGGGAGCGAAGTCCTCGACATGCAACCGGCCGGCGCGGCCGTTTCGGGTGTAAAGATCGCGGACGGCCGTCATCAGCCCGGGCGGCCCGCAGACGAACGTCTCGGCGTCCGCGTGCCACGGCGCCACCGCGTCGAGGTGCTCCTGTCCGAAGTAGCCGCTCAGGTCGCCACCGTCGTGCCCGGTGCAGGCCAGGACGACCGTCACAGCGGAGTGCTCCGCCGCCAGCGCCCGCAGCTCGTCGCGGTGGGCGACGTCGTCCTCGGTGTCGGCATAGTGCAGGAACGCGACGTCGCCGTCGTATCCTTCGTCGCACAATGTGCGCAGCATCGAGAGCACAGGTGTGATCCCACTGCCACCGCTGACGAGCAGGATCCGCGGCGGGCGTGGGTCCGGCAGGCAGAACGTCCCGGCCGCCTGGGTAAGGCCCACGACAAGCCCCGTGCTGGCGTTCGCGTGCAGGTACCGCGACACCAGACCGCGCGCATGAGCCTTGACTGTCAACTCGATGCGGCCGTCGGCGCGGTGCTGCGAACCGGCCGGTGAGTAGCAGCGGGTGCGCCGCACGCCGTCGACGTCCACGGTGACCTGCACGAACTGTCCTGCCTCGAAGCCACGCCATTGTCGGGTCGGCCGCAGCGTGAGCGTCACCGTGTCAGCCGTCGAGCGGCGAACCTCCGTGACCTCGGCACGGACGTCGCGCACGGTGAGCATCGGGTTCACGAGTTCGAGATAGCGATCGACGGCGTGCGGGGTGGCCAGCGCCTCGACGACAGCCAGGGGGGAGAGCCGGCGACGAAACACCGCCGGAACGACAGTCGTCATCGGAATGCCTCCTCGGGTGTGCGATTCAGTGCACGCTCGTACACTCACTAGTCAAACGAGGACGGCAATGGCATGTCAAGCCGGGCAACCCCCGGCGTGCCGGACGTCACGGTGGCCAGACAGCGGGTGTACGCGCGTACTGTTCTCGCCGTGACTGAGGTCCGCAGCCGTGCCGAGCGCAAGGAGCGCACCAGGCAGAACCTGCTCGACGTGACGCTGCGACTGGTCGCCAAGCGGAGCCTGGGCAGCATCTCGCTTCGCGAGGTGGCGCGTGCGGCCGGCATCGTCCCGACGGCGTTCTACCGGCATTTCGACTCGATAGACGCATTGGGCGTGGAGCTCGTAGACGAGAGCATGCGGCCCCTTCGGCAGATGATCCGCAACGCCCGCCGCGGGCGCACCGCGCGCGGCGACATCATCAAGGACAGCGTCGAGATCCTCGGTAATCAAGTCCGGGCGCACCCGGCCGAGTTCCGCTTTCTGAGCCGGGAACGCTACGGCGGCGTGAGCGCAGTACGTCGCGCGATCGACACCGAGCTACGGCTGTTCACCAGTGAGTTGACCATCGACCTGGCCCGGCTGACCGCAGGTTCGAACTGGACGTCCGAGGACCTCGAGATGACCGCACACCTGATGGTGTCGACGATGCTGGCCACCGTGATGGCGTTGCTCGAAGTGGACAAGCGACACGCGGAGGACGAGCGGGCAATTCTGCTTCGAGCCGAGCGGCAGCTCCGGCTGATCGCGCTCGGGATGAGCGTCTGGCGCAGCACCTAGGTTGCCTGCGGCAGGCCCGCTGCGACCTCGTCGACGATGCCTGCCAGCTGCAGGTCCAGCTCGGTCACGCCGCCCGCACTGTGGGTCGACAGCTCGACATCCACCCACCGCCAGCGCAGCGCAAGGTCGGGGTGATGGTCGAGTTCTTCGCACCGGGGCGCGAGCTGGTTGATGAACTCCACGGCCGTTGCGAAGTCGGCGAACTCGATCGACCGGGCTAGCTTGTCGGTGGTGCCGCTCCACCCCGCATGTAGATCGGCCAGCCGCATGCCGATCTCCTCCTGGCTCAGCACTTTCGGCGTCATGGGTACCTCCGGATCGATGGCTGCGCATTCACCGTAGCGAGCCCGTATAGCCTCAGGTCTCGTGACGGACCGGCTGGTGTGGATCGATTGCGAAATGACCGGCCTCGACCTGCGGCGCGACGCGCTGATCGAGGTTGCGGCTTTGGTCACCGACGCCGAGCTCAACCTGCTCGACGACGGCATCGACGTGGTGATCCACACCCACGACGACGTGCTCGAGACGATGGTGCCCTTCGTCCGTGAGATGCATGCCTCGTCCGGCCTGACCGAACTGGTCCGCGGGTCGACGATCACGCTGGGCGAGGCCGAGAAGCTGGTGCTCGAGTACGTCAGGTCGCATGTACCCGAGCCGAAGTCGACGCCGCTGTGCGGCAACTCGATCGCCACCGATCGCGGCTTCCTCGCTCGCGACATGCCCGCGCTGGACGAGCACCTGCACTACCGGATGATCGACGTCTCCTCGATCAAGGAGCTGGCCAAGCGGTGGTATCCGCGGGTGTACCAGTCGCAGCCGGCCAAGGGCCTCGCGCACCGGGCCCTGGCCGATATCCGCGAGAGCGTGCAGGAGCTGGCCTACTATCGGCAGACGCTGTTCGTGCCGCCCCCAGGGCCGTCGCAGGACCAGGCTCGCGCGGCCGCAAACGCGGTTCTGGGCAGCGTGGAGGGGCAGGTAGACTGATCCGGCTCGGCGAGCGATCGCCGGACATGGTGGGTGTAGCTCAGCAGGTAGAGCACCTGGTTGTGGTCCAGGATGTCGCGGGTTCGAGCCCCGTCACTCACCCCGTGGGGCCGCGGCCGCTCGATCTCGGGCGGTCCGCGCCATGCTAAAGTTTCAGGTCGGCCCACCACGGTGGGCCGGTAGTTTGTAAGGCGCCGCTAGCTCAACTGGCAGAGCAGCTGACTCTTAATCAGCGGGTTCGGGGTTCGAGTCCCTGACGGCGCACCAGTCCCCCGGATTCCGGGGGCTTTGTGTTTTCTGCAGTTGGCGGCGACCACTTTACGACCACTTTTCGGTGTCACATGTCGAGCACATGCGCGGCATCTGAGCTAACCACTTTGCGGCCCA
>JAODNL010000570.1 GCA_025465405.1 Pseudonocardiales bacterium
GTGGTCATCGGGCGCGGTTCCAGCATCGACTCGTTCCCCTTGTTCGGTTACGACCTCGCCGACTACGAAGAGCTCTTCGAGGAGAAGACGACCCTGTTCGCCGAGTTGCTCAAGGGCGAACCCGTCACCTGGAACGGCAAGACACGCCCGCCATTGCACAATAAGGACGTCGTACCGCACACCGAGTCCGGCCCCTTCCCTGTCTGGGTCGGCGTCGGCGGCAGTCCCCAGTCGGTCGTCCGAGCCGCGCACTACGGCTTCTCGCTGATGCTCGCGATCATCGGCGGCAACCCCGCGCGCTTCGCGCCGTTCTCCCAACTCTTCCAGCAGGCGCTGGAGCGGTTCGGACGAGCGCCGCTGCCGGTCGGTGTGCATGCGCCCGGACACGTCGCCGCCACCGACGAGCAGGCCCGCGCCGAGTTCTGGCCGCACTACCTGGAGGTCATCCGCCGCTACAGCAAGATCCGCGGATTCGCGGTCCCGACCGAAGGCTCGTTCCGATATGAGGTCGGGCCAGAGGGCGCGCTCTACGTCGGGTCGCCGGAAACCGTCGCGCAGAAGATCGCGACGAACCTGAGCACTCTCGGCGCGAACCGGTTCGACTTGAAGTACGGCATGCCCGGTCTCGCACAACACGCGACTATGACCAACATCGAGCTCTACGGCACCGAAGTCATCCCGCGCGTCCGCGAACTCATGGGCTGAAGCGGTGGCCGTCGGAATGTGCGCGACGACCTGATCAAAGTCCGGAAGACTGTCGGACTGTGCTCCTGACGATCTCCACAACTCACGACCCTGCGACCGACCTCGGCTACCTGCTGCACAAGCACCGACGGGTGCACGAGTGTGTCTTCGCAGTGCTCGCTCTCGAGTCCGAACCCGTAGACCCGCGGCTATGACCGTCAGTGCCTCAGCGGGCCTCAGAGACTGTGTAGGAGATCCGGCGTGAGATCCACAACCTGCTGAACTCCGGCCCGCGCCATCGTCGCCCGCAGATCGTCGATGAGGGCGGTCATGACCTCTGACACTCCCGCACCGCCGTTCGCAGCCAGCCCCCAGAGCACAGGTCTGCCGATACCGACGGTTCGTGCCCCCAGGGCAAGAGCGGTAAGGGCGTCGACGCCGCTGCGGATGCCGCCGTCCACGTGGACCTCACCTGAGCCGCCGACGGCCTCCACCACCGCGGCCAGGCAGTCCGCGGTGGCAGCGACACGAGACAGCTGGCGTCTCCCGTGATTGGACACGACGACGCCGCGGGCTCCGGCCGCGATGCATCCGCGCGCGTCGTCGCCTCGCAGCACGCCCTTCACGACAAACGGAAGCCCGACCTCGTCGGCCAACCGCGCCGCGTCGTCGATCGTCGCGGACGGATCCTGTGCCGTGGCACCCGCGTCAATCGCCGCGGCGTCCACATCGAGATTCACGGTGTGTGCGGTCATCGTGCCGAGGCCGGCGGCAAATCGCGTCTGCGACGCGAGGTAGGGAGTGTCGCCGGTGATGACGAGAGCGTTGGCTCCGAACGCCTTTGCCCGCTCGACAAGGTGTTGAGTCAGGACCTTGTCGCGCATCAGATACACCTGCAACCACCACTCGGGGCACGCCGCACCGATCGCTTCGAAGCGACTGGTCGAGCGGGCGGACACGACCATCACCGCGCCCGTCGCGCGCGCGGCTGCCGCAGTCGCGACTTCGCCCTCTGAATGAAAGAACGTCTGGTAGCCGGTAGGGCTGATCACCAGTGGCGTCGCGAGCGGAAGGCCAAACGCGTCGACGTCGAGATTGACGGACTCGACGTCGCGCAGCACATGCGGAAGCACGCGGTAGCGCGCCCAACCAGGCCCGCGATCCTCGCCGGGTTCATCGGTGCTGGCCTCGCAGAACTCCCACACCTGCGGGCTCAGCGCGGCCTGCGCCTGTCGCCGCAGCTCCGCGATTGCTGCCAGCATGGCGTGAACCTACCTGTCGTCGCGTTCGTCGCCTCACCCGATGCGACGGGTGTGTCCCTGCCAGGCCTGTTCCCGAAGCACGTACTTCTGGATCTTGCCGGTCGAGGTCTTGGGCAGGTCCCCGAACACGACGACCTTCGGCGCCTTGAACCGCGCCAGCCGTCCGCGAACATGGTCGATCAGCTCTTCTGCCGTGACGTGATGACCTTCGCGCAGTGTGACGAACGCGCCCGGAACCTCTCCCCACCGCTCGTCGGGCACCGCGACCACAGCCACGTCGAGCACGGCCGGGTGCTCGGACAGCGCCTGTTCGATCTCGACGCTCGCGATGTTCTCTCCTCCCGAGATGATCACGTCCTTCGACCGATCACGCAGCTCGACGTAACCGTCCGGGTGCAGCACGCCCAGGTCACCCGTGCGGAACCAGCCGTCCGGTGCCGCGGCCGCGGTGGCCTCCGGGTCCTTCAGATATCCCAGCATCAGGTTGTTGCCGCGAAGCGCGATCTGTCCCACAGTGTCTCCGTCGGCCGGCACGTCGGCGCCGTTCTCGTCCACCACTCGCGCGCGCTGTGAAATCAGATTGGCGACGCCTTGACGAGCCTTGAGCCGGGCCTGCTCGTCGGTGTTCAATGCGGTCCACTCGGGACGCCAGTCGCAGATCATCACGGGTCCGTAGGTTTCGGTGAGCCCATAGAGGTGGGTGACCGAGAAGCCGAGCTCGCTGGTGCGGCGCAAGATCGCCGGGCTCGGCGGAGCGCCTCCTGTCGCAATCTGTACCGGCGGCCCGGTGACACCGCTGCCGGCGGATTCGGCATTGGCGATCATTGTCAGCACGGTGGGTGCGCCGCACATGTGCGTGACGCCTTCGGCCCGGATCAACCGCCAGATCTCGTCCGGATCAACGCTCGCCAGGCACACGTGGGTAGCAGCGACGGCGGTCACTGCCCACGGAAAGCACCAGCCGTTGCAGTGGAACATCGGCAAGGTCCACAGGTACACCGACGAGGGCGACAGCCCCATGTGTGCCACCATCGCCAGTGACTGCAGATAAGCACCGCGGTGCTGATACATGACGCCCTTGGGTTTGCCGGTCGTTCCCGACGTGTAGTTGATCGACAGGAGCGCGCCTTCGTCGATCGGACGGACGACCTCGGGGCGTCCGTCCGTGGCGAGCTGTTCGTACCGCTCATCAGCGCGTAGCCGCAGCGGGGGAGTGTCCATGAGCGCGTACACGTCGCCGACGACCTCGTCGAAGGACGGCTCGTGAATCAGGATGGCCGCCTCCGAGTGGCTCAGTACGTAGGCGATCTCGTTGGCGGAGAGCCTCGTATTGACGGCCACCAGCGGGACGCCCGCCAGCGGCACCGCGAAGTGGGCCTCGAGAAGCACATGAGTGTTCGCGGCGAGGACCGCCACCGGCCGACCGTCCGCGAGTGGCCGCAGCGCTCCGGCGAGGCGGTGGCACCGCTCTTGCAATTGCCAGTACGTCAGGCGCAGGTTCCCATCGATGACTGCGATGCGGTCCCCGTGCGCGGTCGCCGCGCGGTCGAGATACGACAGGGGGCTGAGCGGCTCGTACGACAGGACCGGGTGCTGTCCGTTCGTCTCGCCACGGTTTAGAGGGAACACTGCGCGGCTCGTCTCAGCCGACCCGTTCCGCAGGGCGGTTGGCCAGGTACTCCGCGATGGCCTGCTTGCGCTCCTGCTCGGGGTAATACGCGATCTGGATCAGTTCGAGCGCGAGTCCGTCCGGATCGCTGAAGTAGACCCATCGCCAGCCGGCGAGCGGGCCGTCGTCGACCACGTTCACGTCGCCGTAGAACTCGACGCCTTTACCCTCGAGCTCGGCCTTCTTCGCCCACACGTCTTCCACTTTGAAGCAGACATGCGCCGCGCCCAGACGGTTGTTCGGTACGGGCCGGGTAGCCGTCTGCGCCGGCTTGCGGTACTCGAGCAACTCGACGGTGCTGGACGGTCCCACCCAGAACGTGACTTGGCGCAGTTCGGCGCCGGGCACGCCGACGCCGCGTTCGAGGGCGGGTCCGCTGAACCACGGCGTGGGTTCGTTGTAGAACTCGAGGCCGAGCAGGTCGTGGTAGAACCGGATGGACCGATCGAGGTCGCTGACCACCAGTCCGGTGTGGTGCACCCCGAGCAGCGCCATCGCAGCCTCCGATACCGATGTGTGTAGCTATGCTGAACCACGTCGGGCGCCCCGTCAACTGTTACTGAGCCGCAGAAGTCCGCGCGTAGCGGGGATTTGCCGGTGTTGACGCGACATCACGCAGCGGTGTTAACTGACACAGAACGCTCGGTGGGCAGGGCCCCGTGCGGCGGCTGCCGTTCGCTGTGGCGGGATACCACCGCCTCACGGCGGTGATCAGGCTTCTTGATGCGGGTGATCGCCTATGTGGTTGCGGAGGAAAGACTCATGAGCACGGCCACTTTCGGGACGAACGTTGTCGACTGGGAGACGCGGGTCGATGTCGGGCGACTGCGCGCGGAACGGCTCTCCAGGCTCAAGTCGCATCTCGAGGGTTCCGAGGTGGGGTCTCTGCTGACCTTCGACTTCCACAACATCCGGTACATGACGGCCACGCACATCGGCACCTGGGCGATGGACAAGCTCATCCGCTTTGCGCTCCTGCCGCGCGGCGGTGAGCCGGTGCTGTGGGACTTCGGCTCCGCGGCACGCCACCATCAGCTCTACGCCCCATGGCTGGACTACCGGACCGACGACGAGATCACCCGCGGTGTCGACGGATACAGCGGCGCTCGCGCAGGAATCTCAGTGTTGCGTGGCGCATTCCACCCGTCTTCCGGAATCGCCGAGTCGGTTGCCGACAAGATCTACACCGAGCTCGAACGATTCGGCTTGCAGAACGAACCCATCGGCGTCGACCTGATCGAAATGCCGGTGTTGCAAGCGCTGCAGGCGAGAGGGCTCAGCGTCGTCGACGGACAGCAGGTGTTCCTCGAAGCCCGCCGAATCAAGACTCGCGACGAGATCACACTGCTCACGACAGCGGCCTCCATGGTCGACGCCGCCTACGACGACTTGTACGCGTTCCTGCGGCCGGGCGTCCGGGAGAACGAGACGGTGGGGCTGGTGTCGAAGAAGCTGTTCGACCTCGGCTCGGAGCAGGTCGAAGGTGTCAATGCGATCTCCGGCGAGCGCTGTTCGCCGCATCCACACGTCTTCTCCGACCGGATCCTGCGTCCCGGCGACCCCGCATTCTTCGACATCCTGCATAGCTTCATGGGTTATCGCACGTGCTACTACCGGACATTCGCGGTAGGCAGCGCGTCGAGCGCGCAGGTGGACGCGTACAAGCGCTGCCGCGAGTACATGGATGTGGCCATCGAGGCGGTGAAGCCGGGTGCGACGACGGCCGACATCGTCAGTCTCTGGCCCACGGCCCAGGAGTTCGGCTTCGCCGACGAGGAGGCCGCCTTCGCGCTGCAGTACGGGCACGGAGTAGGGCTGTCGATCTGGGAGAAGCCCATCTTCAGCCGGCTCGTGTCGCTCGACCATCCCGAGGTGCTCGAAGAGGGAATGGTGTTCGCGCTCGAGACGTACTGGCCCGCCTCGGACGGGTGGGGAGCGGCTCGCATCGAGGAGGAGCTCGTGGTCACGGCCGGCGGCGCGGAGGTGATCACCAAATTTCCTGCCGAGGAGCTGCTCGTGGCCGGCCAGCGATACTTCACGACGGGCGGTTTCCTGCCCACAGAGCGCGACAGCCAGTCACATATCAACAACCGACGGCAAGGAAGCGCGACGATCCCGGAGCCGGCATGACCACCAACCTGCCTCTCAGCCACCACCCGTACGGCCAGCACGAGATCCAGCTGCCTCCCGAGGACGCCGGCCGCAACGACGGCCTGGCGATCGACGCCGATACCCGCCTGTTCCTTTACCGGCGGCAGCAGCAGATGCGCCAATTCGAGAAGCGCGCGTACGACCTGTTCATGCGGCAACTCGTCAAGGGCACGAGTCATCTGTCGTTGGGCATGGAGGCGATTGCGGCCGGCTTCGGCGTCGCGATGCGCCCCGGTGACTACACCTTCGCCACTTACCGGGGTCACGCGCACACCCTGGCCCGAGGCGTGCCCATGACTCCGGTGCTGGCGGAGCTTCTGGGCCGGTCGAACGGTCTGCTCGGCGGCAAGGGCGGATCCATGCATCTCACCAGTGTCGAACACGGCGTCATGGGTTCGTACGCGATCATCGGTGCGCACTTGACCATCGCCAACGGCGCGGCGTGGTCGGCGCAGTATCGCGGGACCGATCAGGTGAGCGTCTGTTTCTTCGGTGACGGCACCACCAACATCGGCGCGTTCCACGAAGCACTCAATTTCGCCGCTGTGTACAAGCTGCCGGTCGTCTTCGTCTGCGAGAACAACCTCTATATGGAGTACACCTCGATCGCAGACGTCACGAGCGTCGCGCAGCCGGCCGCCGACCGGGCCGGCTCGTACGGCCTCGCCGCGCAGCGAATCGACGGAAACGACGCCGACGAGTGCTACGTCACGGCGCTGGATGCTCTTGCCCGCGCACGGCGTGGTGACGGCCCGTCACTGATCGAAGCGGTGACCTACCGGCACGGTGGTCACTCCCGAGCCGATCCTGGAAAGTACCGGCCGGACCGAGAGGTCGAGGCCTGGAAGGCGTACGACCCGATCGTGGTGTACCGAGCACGTCTGGTACGGCTCGGCGTCGACACGGCGAGCCTCGAC
>JAODNL010000573.1 GCA_025465405.1 Pseudonocardiales bacterium
CGCTCACTGATTCCGCGGACCGGCCGGTCAAGACGTACTCCGGCGGCATGCGTCGCCGTCTCGACCTTGCCGGTGCGCTCGTGGCCCAGCCGTCGGTGCTCTTCCTGGACGAGCCGACCACCGGGCTGGACCCGCGCAGCCGCACCGATATGTGGGACGTCATTCTCGAACTCGTGAAGGCGGGCACCACGCTGCTGCTCACCACGCAGTACCTCGAGGAGGCCGATCGGCTGGCCGACGACATCCTCGTGATCGACCACGGCCGCGCGATCGCCCAGGGCACCGCCGACCAGCTGAAGGCCCAGGTCGGCGGCGAGCGGGTCGAGGTCGTGCTCGGCACCGCATCGGATGTGGCGAGCGCGAAGGCGATCTTGGCCGGCCTCGCCGACGGGCCGGTCGGCGTCGACGAACACAGCCGGCGAGTCACGGCCCCGGTGAAGGGCGGCGCCGGAGTGCTGATCGAGGCACTGCGCCGCCTCGATGCCGAGGGAATCGCGATCATGGACGTCGCGCTGCGGCGCCCGACCCTCGACGACGTCTTCCTCACCCTCACCGGACATGCCGCTGAGAACGAGCAGCTGGATTCGACGAAAGCGAGTGCCCGCGCATGACCGCGATGAAGGCCGTAGCCGACGGCGCGATCGTCGCCAAGCGGAACCTGATCAAGATCAAGCGAGTGCCTGACCTGCTCGTCTTCTCGACCATGTCGCCGATCATGTTCATCCTGCTGTTCGCCTACGTCTTCGGCAGCTCGATCCACGTTCCCGGCATGAGCTACCGCGAGTTCCTCATTCCCGGCATCTTCGCCCAGACGGTGATCTTCGGCGCGACGATCACCGGTGCCGGGCTCGCCGACGACCTGCAGAAGGGCATCATCGACCGGTTCCGGTCCCTGCCGATGTCGCGTTCGGCCGTCCTGGTCGGGCGCACCGGCAGCGACGTGCTCAACAACGTCCTCGTGATCGTCGTCATGTCGCTCACCGGCCTCGCGGTCGGCTGGCGGATCCGTACCGATGTCTTCCATGCGGCCGCCGGGTTCCTGCTGCTGCTCGCGTTCGCGTACGCGATGTCCTGGATCATGGCGTGCGTTGGTCTGGTGGTGCCCAGCCCAGAAGTGGTCAACAACGCGTCGTTCATGGTCATCTTCCCGCTGACGTTCGTCGCGAACACGTTCGTCCCGACCAACGGCTTCCCCGGCGTCCTGCGCACGATCGCGAACTGGAACCCGGTCTCGGCCGTGACTCAAGCCGCCCGGCAGCTGTTCGGCAACACCAGCGACAAGTTCCCCACACCGCACGACTGGCCGCTGCAACACCCGATCATCTACACGCTGATCTGGGTAGTCGCGCTGCTGCTCGCGTTCGTCCCACTATCGGTGCGCCTGTACAAGCGCGCTGCCAGCCGCTGACCGCGGCCGGCGCCTTCCTGACCCGCGGTCGTGACCGGCCGCCGCAGCCGGTACTCTGTAACGGTTGCCCCGGCGAGGGACCCGCGCACCAGCGGAATCCGTGATCGACGCGGTGTCGCTCGTCGACGCGCGTCCCGCGTCCGAGGCATCGCGCCGACATTCAGCACAGCCAGAGGAGTAATGCCGTGTCCGAGGTCCGTCTGCCCGCCGAGCCGCGTACCGAGTTCGGCAAGGGTGGTGCCCGTCGTACCCGCCGCGCCGGCAAGATTCCGGCCGTGATCTACGGCCACGGCGCTGATCCCCGCCACGTGTCACTGCCGGCCCGCGAGTTCGCCAACGCCATCCGCCACGGCGGCCTCAACGTCCTGCTCACCCTCGATCTCGAAGGCGACGAGCAGCTCGCCATCCCGAAGGCGATCCAGCGTCACGCGATCAAGGGCATCTACGAGCACGTCGACCTGCTGGCCGTGCGACGCGGCGAGAAGGTCACCATCGAGGTACCGCTGCGCGTCGTCGGCGAGGTCGTTTCTGGGGGCCTGCTCGCGCAGGAGAACACGAGCGTGAGCGTCGAGGCCGAGGCGACCCACCTTCCGACCGAGATCGAGGTCAGCATCGACGGCTTGCAGATCGGCACCCAGGTCACGGCCGGCGACCTGAAGCTGCCAGGCGGGTCCTCGCTCGCGGGCGACCCGGAGCAGGTCCTGCTGATCATCCAGGAGGCCCCGACCGCTGAGCAGCTCGAGGCCGAGACTGCCGGCGTCGCCGAGGAACTCGGGATCGTCGAGGAGAAGCCCGCCGAGGTTGCCTCCACCGAGACAGAGAACGCCCAGTAACACCCGCAGCAGACGGCCCGGGATCGCTATGGCCGACGAGCGCCAGCTCATCGTCGGCCTGGGTAATCCCGGGCCGCGCTATGCAGGCACCAGGCACAACGCCGGGTTCTTCGTCGTCGAGCTGCTCGCCGAACGCATCGGCGGCCGATTCAAGGCGCACAAGGGTCGGGTCGACGTCGTGGAAGGCCGGCTTGAGGGCGTGCCGGCCGTGCTGGCCAAGCCGAAGTCCTACATGAACGGGTCCGGCGGCCCGGTCGTCGCGGTGTCGCGCTTCTACAAGATCGCCGTGGAGCAGATCACCGTCGTGCACGACGATCTCGACCTGCCCTTCGGCACGCTCCGGCTCAAGCGCGGTGGCGGCGACGGTGGGCACAACGGGTTGCGGTCCATGACGTCCGCGCTCGGAAGTAAGGACTACGCCCGCGTGCGCCTCGGCATCGGCCGGCCGCCCGGGCGCCAGGACCCGGCCGACTATGTCTTGCGCGAGTTCACGCCGGGCGAGCGCAAGGACCTGCCGTTGCTGGTCGATCGGGCCGCGGACGCGGTCGAGGTGCTCCTCGCGCGTGGCCTCGAGGCCGCGCAGAACGAGTTCAATGACTGAATGTCAGCTGGCGAACAGGCCGGCGTGGCTCGCCTCGTGGGTGAGCAGCCAGCGCTTCGCGTCCAGGCCGCCGCCGTAGCCGGTAAGCGAGCCGTTCGCGCCCACCACCCGGTGGCAGGGCACGATGATCGAGATCGGGTTCTGCCCGTTGGCCAGGCCGACGGCTCGCGCCGCGTCGGGTACGCCGACCGCCGCCGCGGTCTTGCCGTAGCTGGTGGTCTCGCCGTACGGGATGTCCACCAGCGCCGTCCACACCAGCTTCTGAAACGCGGTGCCCGCGGCATGCAGCGGCATGTCGAAGTCGCGCCGCGTGCCCGCGAAGTATTCGGCCAGCTGGGTGCGGATGTCCGCGAACGCCCCGTCGTCGCGCATCCATTCCGGACGCACGGTCACTGGATGCTTGCCGGTCGGCAGGTACAGACCGGTGATGCCGACCTCGTCGCGGACGGTGAGCAGGTCACCGAGCGGCGAGGGGATGAACGTGTATCTGTACATCAGGTCTCCTTGTCGGATCGGGTAGATCAGTGCAGTGCGGCCCACAGGTGGTGGGTTGCGTACGAACGCCACGGCGCCCAGTCGGCACGGCCACCGTGGAGCGCCATGCCGAGCGCCCGGGCCGATGCCCGCACGCCGAGGTCGCTCACGAGCAGCACGTCCGGATCGGCGAGGGCTCGCATGCGGAGGTAGTCCGCCGTCCACGGACCGATGCCGGGCAACTCGACCAGCGCGGCTCGGGTCCGGTCTCGGTCAGTCCCCGGGTCCAGCGCCAGCGCTCCGGTCGCGATCGCGTCGGCCACGGCGTGCAGAGTCGCGCCCCGGCTACGGGGCATCGGCAACGCGGC
>JAODNL010000578.1 GCA_025465405.1 Pseudonocardiales bacterium
CGTCGAGGACCCCATCGAGATGCAGCGCCTCGCCGACGCGCTGCCCGTCGAGAGGGCGGCCAGCCGCTTCATCGTGTCCGACGACCCCGAGGAGCACGTCGACTCGATCAAGCGCTACCTCGACCTCGGCTTCACGCATCTCGTCTTCCATGCGCCCGGCCCGGACCAGGAGCGATTCCTGCGCGCCTACGGCCAGGAGATCCTGCCGCGACTGCGCACCCTCACGACGTAGCGCTCGCCACGTGCCGACATGGCCACGGTGCCGGCTCCGAATCCGTCTGACGGGCTCAGGCCTGCTGTGGCCCGCGTTGCCGGGTTCGCCGACGTCCTGCGAAGAGTCTCGCGGACAGCGTTACTGCTACTGCGGCGAGGCTGGCTGCGCGCCTCGTCCAGTCGGGTGGAGCGCTGTCCCAACAGGCCATGAACAGGTAGCCCATTCCGATGAAGGCACTTCCCCATGCTACGGCGTGCGCACCGTTGACGAGGGCGAACATCCGGTAGGAGACAGCGGAACCCGCTCGCGGGTCACCCGTCATCGCGTGAAGTGATGTCCATACCCGGCGACGCAGGGAAGTCCGCGGTTGCCATTCAGACCGCAGCTTCGCCAGCCGTGCGCCGAAGCGGCGGCGAAGCAGGTATCCCGCGTTGTCGGAGGCGATGATCCAGCAGATGCCTCCGAGCATGGGCAGCCACAGACTGAGGTGCTGCTGGAAGCCCAGGATGCCGCACAGGGCGCTGCCGCTGCGTCTGACGCCGGGTGGCGCGATGCGGGACGTCGTTCGCTTCGCCCCGGTCGTCATCGGCGTGGTGATCTGAGGGCTGAGCTTCGCGGGTGGGCAGTGCCGGCTGCTGTTCACGCAGCGGCGCACCTCGGGCGTAGCGTGGCGCTGGGCCGAGGGGACGACCGGCTCGTCGGCGTCGAGCAGGCCGCGCATCCCGGAGGCCAGCCAGAGACTGACGACCTCATCCCGACACGCCTCGCAGATCGTCAGGTGTGCGCGGACCGCGTGACTACCGCGTGGTCCCAGGGCATTCAGGACGAACGCGCCCACCCAGATCTGCATGTGGCACGTCATGCGCTCGTCTGCCTTCGGCACTGGGTGGCCATGTCTGTATTCACGGATCGCGGTCGGCAAACGCTCAATATTGGGACGGCGACGCGCCGACCGTCGGCAGGGTGGGGAGGGTGTTGTCGATTTCGTACCGCGCGGCCGGGCGCCGCGGTTGGATACGCCACGCGGCAAGTAGCACGATCAGGGATTCGGTGGAGATCGCGGCGACGCCGAGTGAGCAGTTCCAGTTTCCGACGTCGAGGGAATCTGTCGGCAGTCCGGTGGTGCGGCTGAGTACGTAGGCGAGAAGGGCGCCGCCGGCGATGGCGCTGGTCAGGGCCCAGACGAGCCGTCCGGGCAAAGTCAGCAGCATCGCGGCGGCGAGCACGGCCGCCACGACGAGCACAAAGTATCCGGAACCGATCACCGGGGTGGCTTGCAGGGTGCTCGGCAGATCAACGATATGGATGACCGCCACTGCCGTCAGGGCGATCGCGGCGGCGCCTCGAGTGAGGTGCTCGGACGGGATCCGCTCGAGGTGTTCGGGTTGCAGCGTGGGCATGATCTCTCCTGTCGGGCAAGGGAATGGCTACGGCTCAGGTCAGGCGGCGCGAGTCCAGTTGCCGCCGGAGTTGGCAGAGCGCGTAGTGCAGACGCGAGCGTGCGGTTCCGGCCGGCACACCGAGCCGAGCCGCGGTGACATGCATCGGGATGCCGAGGAAGAAGGTCTCGACCAGGATCTGCTGGTGCGGCGGGGAGAGCTGTCGCATGGCGTCGAGGAGAATGGTCCGGTCGACCAACTGGTCGAGCCCGCCGTCGACGAACGCTTCGACGGTAGGTTCCGCGTCGCTCAGCATCGGCCGGGCCTGCGCCGCGCGAGTGGCATCGATGAGCAGCCGCCGGGTCACGCGGAGCAGCCAGGCCCGCACCGGGCGCTCGTCTTCGAGCAGCCCGGGCAGGTGGCGCCAAGCCCGCAGGAACGTCTCCTGGACGATGTCCTCCGCGCGCCCACGGTCCTGCGTGAAGCCCTCGGCGTAGGCCAGCAGTGCCTGGCCGTGTTCGGCGTACAGCACCTTGATCGCCTCATCGGCGTTCGGTTTGCTCAGCATGTCTACTAACACGCTTAGTAGACGCGATACGTTCAACCATCCGTCACCGGCGGGGTTCGGCGTCTGTCAACGCGGTGCGATAGCGGAAACCTGCTGGAAGGCACTGATCGGCCGCCGCACGGGTGGCTGTGTCGCGGCGACCGCCGCCGGAGTCAGGGCGACGAGCAGCGGCATCAGCCCGAGCACAGCGACCGCGGCGCGGACCGTCCTGCGGCGCCGTGGACTCAGCGAGGCAGGCGGCAGCAGCAGCCGGCGGATCCTCGTCACGGTGTCACCGTCGGCCGCGGCGAGGGTGGCTGACGACGCGCTGACCGGGGCCAGGCCGGCTCGGGCCGTGGCCACGGCCACGATCGCCGTGGCGAGCGTCTCGGGATCGTGACTGCATGCGGCCAGGTCGTCAGCGTGCAATTCCAGCAGGCGGCGGACCTGACGCGGCAGGTCGCGCATGAACGGAAGTTCCGGCAGGGCGCGGCCGGCCAGCGCGGCGCCGGCGAGCAGGCGATGGTGCCGGGCGCCGAGGTGTGCCCGCTCGTGCGCGAGCACAGCAGCCAGCTGCGGGCCGGTGAGCAGTTCGATCGTGCCGCTGGTCAGGATCACGGTGTTCGTGCGGCCGGCCAGGCAATAGGCAGCTGGCTGCGGCTGGTCGAGGATCACCGCTTCGAGTTCGGCGGCTCGCCGACCGCACAGAATGAGCAGGGTGCGCTGACGGCGGCGCTCTGTCAGCCGGCTCCGGACGACCTGAAGTGATGCCCAGCCGACGCGGGCCGCTATCGCGCCCGACAGCGTCAGGCCGGCACCGGCGACCGCGGCGCCGCCCGGCGTCACGTAGGCGGCGCGGAGCCGCAGGATGCACGCGCCGAGCAGGTGGCTGAGCCCGCTCGAGAGTGCGGTGCCGGGCAGGGCGACGGTGAGCCCGGCGAGGAACAGTGCGGCCAGCACCGACCATGCAGCGGCCAGCAGCAGCGTCGCGCCGAGCCGCGGTGCGCGCGCCAGCCAGCCGTCGTAGCGATGCGCGAGCCGGCCGAGCGCAAGGAGAATCGCCGCGTAGACCAGCAGCGCGGCGCCGACCGTCACCGCTTGGCCCGGCCACGCCGTTGGGTGAGCGCCACGTCCAGCGCGTGGGCCAGTGCCTTCGCGTCGTCGGCGTCGATGTGCTCGACGAACCGCGCCAGCGCACCAGCGCGATCCGTGCTGCTCTCCAGCGCGTCGTTCATCAACTGGGCGGCGTAGCTCTCCCGGGTGAGCGCGGCCGAGTAACGCCAGGCGCGGCCATCGCGTTTCCGGGTCAGCCAGCCCTTGCGGTGCAGGTTGTCCATCACGGTCATCACGGTGGTGTAGGCCAGCGGCCGCTCCGGCTGAAGCTCGAAGACCACGTCGCGCACCAGCCGAGATGCGTCCGCGTCCCACAACAGCTCCATGATCGCCGCCTCGAGCTCGCCGAACGGACGGAGCCGGCGCGATTCAGTCACGACTGGTTCCCCTCACGCCAGATAGCACGCATTGTGGCACCCCGCCGTTCAATCGCGGGACGACCGGAGCTTGAACGTAGCGCATCTACTAGCCGTGTTAGTAGTCATGTCGCGTGACCGACCAGAGTCGCGTGACCGAGCAGATCGGAGATCTGTCATGACTTCCAAGCCCCGCCGCGCCGCGAGCTCGCCACGGCCCAGGCTCGCAGCCGCGCTGGCAGCCATCGCCGTGATCGGTGCCGCATCCCTGACCGGTCCGGCGAGCGCGGCCGAACCCGCCGCGGCCAATGCCGTCGGGCCAGCCGCACGCAACGTGGTCGTCGAATGGAACCGGACCCTGCTGTCACTCGTGCAGACTCCCGGTGCGCAACCGCCCACCGTCCAGCCCACCCGCGACTTCGCGATCATGAGCGCGGCCGTCTACGACGCCGTCGACGCGATCGACCCCGACCGCCCGCAGTACCTGCTTCACCTCGCGGCGAGCCACCGCGCATCGCAGGACGCCGCGGCCGCGCGGGCGGCGCACGACGTGCTGACCGCGCTGTTCCCGAACTTCACGGCCCCGCTCGATCAGCAGCTGACCGCCGACCTCGCCACCATCTCGTCGGGGCCGGCCCGAACCGCGGGCGTTCAGGTCGGGGCGCGGGCCGCGGCCGAGCTGCTGCAGACGCGGGCGACGGACGGCTCCGCCTCGCCGCCGCCGCCCTACCTGAGCACCGGCGCCGCGGGCGACTACCGGCCGACCGCTCCCGGATTCGCGGCGCCGGTGTTCACCCACTGGGGCGCGGTGACGCCGTTCGTGCTGCGCCGCGGCGACCAGTTCCGCCCCGCGCCGCCCGCCGTGCTGAGCAGCCCGGCCTACGCCGCCGCGATCAACGAGGTGAAGAGCCTCGGCCGGGACACGAGCGCCACCCGGACCGCCGAGCAGACCACCATCGGCAGGTTCTGGGCCGCCCCGGTGCAGAACTACTGGAACGCCATCGCCGGGCAGGTGGTGCTCGCCCACCATGACGACACCGACTCCTCAGCGCGCACCTTCGCCCTGCTCGACCTCGGTCTGGCCGACGCCACCATCGCCCTCTACGACGCCAAGTACACCTACCGGCTGTGGCGGCCGATCACCGCGATCCGCCTCGCCGGCACCGACGGCAACCCGCTGACCGCCGCCGATCCGTCCTGGACGCCGCTGGCCACGACGCCGGCTGACCCGTCCTATCCCGGCGCGCACAGCACCCTGAGCGCGGCAGCGGCAACGGTGCTCACCGCCCGGTACGGCGACGATGTCTCTTTCACCGTCAGCTCGCCGACCCTGCCCGGCGTCACCCGCTCCTTCGGAAGCTTCCGCGCCGCCGCGACCGAAGCCGGGCTGAGCCGGATCTACGCCGGCATCCACACCCGCCTCGACCACGCGGCCGGCCTCACCCTCGGCGACCAGGCCGGCCAATACGCCCTCGATCACGCGCTCAGCCATGACCAGCACTGACCGCCGGGCCGGCGCCACCTGGGCCGACATCGACGCTGAGGACGGTCAGCCTCACGGCGTGCTTCTGATCCACGGCCAGCCCGGCTCGTCGCTGATCTGGAACCGGGTCCGTCCCCTGCTACGCGATCGCGGTTTGCGGGTCATGGCGGTTGACCGGCCCGGCTACGGCCACACCGGCGGCGACGCCCTGAACCAACTCGACAACGCCGCGGCGCTTGCCCGGCTCCTCGACGAGCGGCACACCCCACCGGCGGTGATCGTCGGGCACAGCCTCGGCGCGGGCATCGCGTTGGCCCTGGCAGCCGCCGCACCGCACCACGTGCGGGCGCTGGTGCTCGTCGCTCCGGCCGCAGGGCCGGCCGCGATCACCGCGACCGACCGCGCACTTGCCGCGCGCGTCGTCGGCCCGTCGTTGAGCTGGCTCGGATTCCGGACGGCCGGCCTGCTGCTGCACATTCCGGTGCTGCGCCGCCGAATCCTCATCGGACGCGCGGGCCTGAGCGCAACCGACGCCGAAGAAGTCGTTCGCCGCATGACCCCCGGCGACGTCTGGCGCAGCTTCACCATCGAGCAGCGGCACCTGGTGCGCGATGCCCATGAGCTTCAGCAACGATTGGACGCGATCCGCTGCCCGGTCGTGATCGTCGCAGGCACCCGCGACCGGATCGTCCGCCCCCGGGTCGCGGCCGCGGTGGCCGGACAACTGCCCGAGGCATGCCTCATCACGACCGACGCCGGTCATCTCATCCCGGTCGACGACCCCGACGCGGTCGTAGACGCTGTGCTCCGCGCACTTCGCCTGGACTACCGGAAATCCCTGTCACCTCGTTCGGGCCAGCGAAATGCCTGAACCTCCCGCGGCATCCGTCACCGCGCCCGCCGACCCCCCGACGCCGCACCGCGCGGAGCGAGCCGTGTTACCCACCGGTGCGCTGCGACGCACGAGTCGCCTCGTCGCGCTCCCGTTACGCCATGCCGCGCGAGCGGCTACCGCGGCCAGCCGGCTGTCGGGCACGACCACCGAGCAGGTCGCCGCCCGCAGCGCCGAGCAGGTGTTCGCCACGCTCGGCGAACTCAAGGGAGGTGCCGCGAAGCTCGGGCAGGCACTGTCGGTGTTCGAAGCTGGGCTGCCCGAGGAGGTCGCGAAGCCCTACCGGTCAGCACTGAGCCGGCTCACCGATGCCACGCCGGCCATGCCGGCCGCGGTCGCCCGTCGCGTGGTAGCGACCGATCTGTCACTCGCCTACGGGACGGAGTGGCGTAACCGGCTCGTGGACTTCGGCGATGCGCCCGCGGCCGCGGCATCGATCGGCCAGGTACATCGCGGGCGATGGCGCGATGATCGCGGCAACATCGTCGATGTGGCGGTGAAGGTGCAGTACCCGGGAGTGGCCAAGGCGCTGCGCTCTGACCTGCGCACCGCGCACATGCTGGGTCGGGTGATGGCTCATGTAACTGGACTCGACATTGCCGGGCTGACCGACGAGCTGGCAGCGCGGATGATCGATGAACTGGACTACGTTCGCGAGGGTCGCGCGCAGAGTCAGGTCGCGGCCGCGTTCTCCCCGCGCGTCCCGCGAGCCCTGTGTGTGGCCCGCGCTGAGGGGGTGCAGGAGCCGCCGGGCCGCACCAGCGTCGTCGTCCCGCGGGTGTACGCCGCGATGCCGCACGTGTTGGTGACCACCTGGCTGGATGGGACGCCGCTGACGGCACTGCTGGACGGCGGCACCGATTCCCTTCCCACGGACTGGCAGGAGCTCGCCCGCGACGACGCGGCAAATCTGGCGGCTCGGCTGATCGGCCACGCGGCGTATGCCCCAGCGGCCTGCTCCGGCTGGATGCACGCCGACCCGCACCCGGGCAATTTCCTGCTGCTGCCCGGTCGACGCCTCGGCCTACTGGACTTCGGATCGGTCGCAGCGATGCCCGGTGGACCGCCGGAACCGCTGGGACAGCTGGCGGTCGCGGTACTGGCCGATGACGGCCCGAGCGCCCTTCGGTGGGCCCGACAGGCCGGTGCGCTGGCCCAGGACGCGGCGGTCGAACCCGACCTGCTCATCGAACTACTTCATCCGATAGTGGCCCCAACGGCGCAAGACAGCTTCACCTACTCACCGTCCTGGTTACGCGCCCTTTTGACCCACCTCACCCAATCGCGTTTCGCCGCTGTCAGACGGGAATTGACGACGCCGCTCGAGTACGCACTCATCTGGCGCGGGGTGCTGTCGGCCGGGGGCCTGTACGCCCAGCTCGGCGCGACCGTACCCAGCCGCGCCTTCGAAATGGCGTATTCGCCTGGATTCCGCCACGCCGCCCTGTCCGCCGATCGGCACGAAGAGCCGCGGCGGCACGACTACAAGGAGTTGAGGTCATGATGATCAAATCCAAGAGGCTGCCGCTGTATGTCGCCGGGGGCGCTGGCCTCAGCGCGCTGGCAGCGGTCTTCGGGCTGACGCTGACCCATTCCGGGCCGAGTGCCGCCGGGGTGACCGCGTCGCCCCCCTCGACCGTCGTACAGACCCGGGCCACCGCGCTCGGGCAGATCCTGGTCGACGCACAAGGCCGCAGCCTGTACCTGTTCGCCAAAGACACCGGGCCCGTCTCGACCTGCCAGGGCAGTTGCACCTCAGCCTGGCCGCCGGTGCCGGTGTCCGGTGCGCCGCACGCGGCCGGTACCGCGTCCGCGTCGGCGCTCGGGGTAATCGGCCGTTCGGGCAGCAGCCGGCAACTGAGCTACGCCGGGCATCCGCTGTACTACTTCGCCGGAGACCACAAGGCAGGACAGACGAAGGGGCAGGCGCTGGACCAATTCGGCGCCAAATGGTTCGTCCTGAACCCAGCAGGAGCTGCGGTCGTCAACGCGCAGAGCAATGCCGGCAACAGCGGCGGTGGCGGCGGGTACGGCTATTGACCAGCCGTCCCGACCACAGGGACAGGTTATGGCCTGGGCGCCGCTCGGCACCGCAGTGATCGTGTTTGCCACCTTGGGGGCCGCGCACGCTCGTGGTCTTTCCCTGGGCTCACGCCTCGACCTGAAATAATCATCACTCGCTAAGGAGTAGTCCGGCCATGTTGGGTTACCACGTTCCAGCGCCCGATGAGGCGATGCTGATCTCCGGAGGCAAGGCCAGGGGCTCCGACGCGCCGTTCCGCGTGGTGACTGGTCGAGGCGCCTATGCCGCGCCGATGTTTCGCAAGGTGCGGTTCATCACCCTATCGATGTCGGAGTCCGAGGTGGAAGAGAACTGTGTGACCAAGCAGGGCATCGCGCTGAAGGTCAAGGCCGTCATCGCGTTCAAGGTAGGTAATGACACCGAGTCCATCGTCAACGCATCGCAGCGCTTCCTCTCCGACCAGTCCCAGATGTCGGTGCTCACGGGCCGGATCTTCTCCGGTCACCTTCGCTCGATCATCGGCTCGATGACCGTCGAGGAGATCGTCACCGAACGGCAGAAGCTGGCCTCCGAGGTGCTCGACGGATCCAAGGAGGAGATGGCCAAGATCGGTCTCACGGTCGATGCGCTGCAGATCCAGTCCATCGACGATATGGGGCTGGGGTACATCGCCGCGATGGCAGCGCCGCACAACGCGGCCATCCAGCGAGCAGCGAAGGTCGCGGCGTCGCAGGCCGATCAGGCGGCCGCGGAGGCTCAGCAGGCATCCCTGCGCGCCCAGGCCGAGTACGTCCGCCAGACCGAGATGGTCCAAGCCCAGTACGCCGCCGATGTGGAGGGAGCGAAGTCCGCCGCGGCCGCCACCGCTGCGGCGGCGGCCCAGGAGTCGGCGCGCAACCAAGCCAACTACGAGGCCCAGACCGCAGTCACCCGGTCGAAGGCGACCCAGGTAGCTGCCGAGGCGCAGCAGGAGTCCGACCGCAACCAGGCCGACTTTGCCCGCCAAACCGCGGTCGCGAAGGCCACGTTCGCAGCCGAAACCCAAGCGGCGCAAGCCAAAGCCGACCAGTCCGGACCGCTGGCCCACGCCGTTGCGCAGCAGCAGGTGATCGATGCCCAGACGGCCCTGGCCCAGCGGCAGGCCGAACTGGCCCGCCAGACGCTTGTATCCACCGTCATCCGCCCCGCAGAGGCCGACGCCGAAAGGGTGAAGATCCTCGCCGCAGCCGACGCGGAGCGGACCAAGATCCTGGCCGAGGCGGCTCAATCCCACAACCGCGTCGCACTCGACCAACAGATCATCGCCCAACTCCCGCTCATCGTGGAGAAGGCCGCGCAGGGTCTCGCCGGCGCCCACTTGACGGTGCTCAACGGATCAGAAGGAGTGACGGAGATCGTCTCGTCACTGGTCGGTCAGGGGGTAGCCATCCTGGACTCGATCAAGCAAGGCGTAGCCGGCTCCAGCGAAGCCACAGACCGCCGATCCACCTCGCCGACAATAAAAGGCATCACTAACTAGGCACCCATAACACCTGCGTCCTGCGTGGTTACCTCATTGCCGTACCCACCGCCGAGGCAGGAAATGCGGCTCTACTGACTAACTCGACCTGGCCGGTGCTCTCGGTCAGCACCGACTTGCCCCGGGTGCCGTTGCGGATGTCGCATCGAGATAGTCGCGCAACGATAGATCCGCCCGTGGCATCACGATGACCCAGTTGTCCTCGTGCTCTCCGGAGTCATTCACGGGCACGCCATTGCGTACTCCGTCGAGACCGACGAGCAGCAATTCTCGGTCAGCGCCTGGCGTCTTCGGTACGAACTTCGGTACCGCCTGATCCTCAGCGACGGCGACTACGAAGACCTGCCCGAACCCGCCCGCACCGATCCGCTTACCAACGACCCCCCGAGCACCTAAATCCCCGGCCATGCTCGCAGTGTGTAGCCGGGCCCGACCCGTCGATGGGTGCGGCTCGATGCGCCGGGCGCTCGTCCTGCGCGATGGAATCAGATCGAAGGATCGGTGCGGCGTGATTGAGGACGAGTCCCAGCAGCTCGTGGACGGGCACGACGTGATCGGCGGCTGGTGCCGGTGTCCGGCTCGCGGTGACGCGAGGGACATCGAGGTCAGGCCGCTGTAGCGGCGACGGTCGACTGGTCGGCCGGCTGGGTGATCCGGTGGCGGTCCAGGTGCGTGATGATGTAGGCCGCGTCGCGTGCGACTCCCCACAGTGACGCCGATGCCAGCGCGAACTGGAATTCCAGTCCGATGAAGTACAGCCCGGTCACCCGGGTGGACACGCCGCGCGAGTGCACGGGGGTGCCGTGCTCATCGAAGGCCGTGTCGAGGTCAATCCACGGGAAGTCGTGCCGGTGGCCGGTGCACCAGATGACGTTGGTGACGTCGAGCACCTGACCGTTCTCGAGCTGCGGCAGCCCGTCCTGGACGCCGACGACGCGACCGACCCGCTTGACGCCGGCGTCGGCCAGCCACTTCGGCTTGACGCGGATCACCGGCGTTGCCTTACCGCGCATCCTCGGCGCTGCGCGGCGTCCCATCGGCGTGCGCAGGCACAGCACGTTGCGCTGCACGAACCGCACGACACGAACCACGACTATCCGCGCAAACAACTTGTCTATATCGGGCGGGATGTGCGCCACCTTGGGCCCGGCCAGCCAGGTCGGATGCGACGGCACGACATCCAGGCTAATGTCCGCGCCGGAGTTGCCGCCGCCGACGAGCAACACGCCTCCGGGCTGCAACTGAGCCGGGTTGCGGTAGCCCGACGAGTGCAGCTGCACGATGTGCTCGTCGAGGTCATCGGCGAAGGACGGCACCTTCGGCGCACCGTAGGAACCGGTCGCGACGATGACGTTGGACGCGGTGATCACGCCGTTCGACGTCGTGATGACGAACCGGTCGCCGGACTTCGTCAGCGCGGTCACGCGGACGTCGTTGCGCACCGGCAGGTCGTGGTGGGCGGCGTAGGCCTCGAGATAGTCGGCCATCTCGTCCTTGGTCGGCGCCAGGCTGCGTTGCGCCGTGAAGCGCAGGCCGGGCAGCTCGCAGTCACGGCGCGGCGTGAACAGCCGCAGCGAATCCCAGCGGCTGCGCCAGGCCTCACCTACCCGCGGATAGGCGTCCAGCACGACGAATTCGCGGCCGCGCTTCTTCAGCTCGTAGGCGGCGATGAGGCCGGCCTGGCCGCCCCCGATGACCACCGTCTCAATGTGTTCCGTGCTGCTGTTCATGTCCGCTCCCCCAGTCGTATTCCTTGAGGAGGGACGCTAAGAGCAGCACCGCAGGCCCGGCATCCGAAGAAATACCCATTCGGGGTCACACCAGGTTGTGCTGGAACGCATACGCCGTCGCCGCCGACCGAGAGCCGACGTCGAGCTTGGCGAAGATGTTGCTCACATGCCGGTGCACGGTCTTTTCGCTCACGAACAGCTCGTCGGCGATCGCCCGGTTGCTCTTGCCGGCGGCGATCAGCCGCAACACCTGCACCTCGCGCAGCGACAGGCCACCCGCGATCGCTGCGGAAGACCGCTTGGACAGCTTCTGCACGAGCGCGAGGTCGGGCGCCGCGCCGAGCTCCTGGAAGACCCAGCGCGCCGCATCGAACTCCATCTCGGCGGTGTCCTCGTCGCCGAGCACGCGGCACGCCTCGCCGATGAGGACGCGCACCCGCGCGCCGTGATACGGCGCCTCGAGCTCCTGCCACTGCGTCCACGCCGACCGCAGGCAGCCCAGTGCCGTCGGCGCGTCGCCCTCGGCCAGCGTCACCGAGCCGTCGGCGTACTTGGCCGTCGCGCGCAACAACGGCACGTCGATCTGGTTGGCGATCGCGGCGAGTTCGTCAGCCGCCGCACGGGCTGCCGCCACCTGGCCGACGGCGAGTTCGATCTCGACCTGCGCGCCAAGCAGGCGTGCCCTCGCAACGACATCGGTCGTCTCGTCGAGCGCGCGGCGGATCGCGGCGGTCGCGGATTCGGTGTGGCCCTGCACGAGTCGCAGCAGCCCGAGGCCAGGCTGGGTCTCGTGACCATGCAGGCTTGCTTGCTTGTAGGCCGCCTCGGCGTCGGTGAAATCGCCGCGCAGCCGATGCAACTCGCCGAGCCGGTAGTACGCGTTGCCGAACGAGTGGCCGGCGGCATCGGCGAGCCAGTCGCGGGCGCGTTCGGCTTGGTCGTACGCCTCGGGCCAGGCGCCGTGGAACGTGAGGATCTCGGCGCGGTGCACCAGGCAGTTGCCACGGTATGGGACCAGGTCGGGTTGCGCGTCGCACCAGCGTGTCAGCGCCGCCGTCCACTCCTGCGCGCGGCGGACCTCGAGGATCTGCTGGCACGACTCGATCGCCGCGCAGAACGCGAGACCCGCGACAAGCGGCGACACGGTGCCGGCGTTGACCGCGACCATCACCTCGTCGAGTGACTGCAGCCCATCGCTTGCGCGGCCGAGCTGAATGAGGCACTGGCCGCGGCCCATCCGGCTCAGCGTCATGCCGTTGGCATCGCCCAGCCGGTCGGCATTGCGCCGGGCTTCTTCGAACATCTCCAACGCGGTGTCGTACTCGCCGGCGAACATGGTCCCGGCGGCCGTCTGCCCGAGGACGAACCACCGCGCCGGGCAGTCGAGGTTGTGCTCGTCGCAGAGCGCCTGAACGCGCGCCAACCATCCACCACCCAGCGCGAATTCCCCGTTGGTGACGAGCGCGAACGAGCACCACGCCGCGGCCATCGCCGCGTTCTCGACTTCGCCCACCTCGAGATAAGTGGCGTGCGCGCGACTCCACGCCTCGGTCGAGTCCTGGGCCTTGCCGATGCAATGCGCCGCGACGGCCAGCTGCTCGAGTTGCTGCGGGTCCAGCGGCTGATCGGCATCGGCCGCAACAAGGTGCGCGTACGCCTCGCCCCACGCACGCCGCGCGTAGGCATCGCCTGCCAGCTCCAATATCCCCACGGGAGCTATTCTCGCCCCCTGCCACGACCTAGTCGGCGTCGCACGACGCGCGCCGGTGCCTCCCTTGCATGAAGAATCCGCGCCGACGCGGTTCGTGGCGGCCTCACCCTAAGCACCCGCGTGGCGCCTCGTCCGCAGCGGGCGTCACCACAGAATAGATAGGGCCAGAGACGGGAAGCCCCGCTCCTCAGCTCCTGCCGAGGAGCGGGACCCCAACGCCTGCGAGCC
>JAODNL010000604.1 GCA_025465405.1 Pseudonocardiales bacterium
TCGGCTTCGTCGAGGTCGTCGACGATGGCTTGGGCGGCACGATCGACACTCCGGCCAACCCATTGGGTTTCCGTCGTGACAGCTACGCGATTCCCCGCCTGGCCGCGCACAGCCGTGAGCTGCTGGCCGAGATCGGCGTCGACGAAGACGAGTTCGACAAGTACGTCACCGACGGCGCCTTCGGCTCGGCCCCTGTGCACTGAGTCCCGGTGCACGGACGCCCTGCTCGCGGGACGGTCAGCTTCGAGCGAGCTCGCGCCGCGGATCGGCTGGCCCCGCCTCACCGGACGGGTCCGCGCCCGGCAACCATTCGGCGATCACCTCTGTGGTGTGCTGACCGAGTCGCGCCGAGGGTCGTCGGATGTAGACCGGCAGCCGGCTGAAGCGCTGGAACCCGTTGACGTAGTACAGCCGGCCCAGGTCGGGATGATCGACGGCGGTGTACAGCCCGCGGGCCCACATCTGCGGGTCCTCCCACTCGTCGCCGACGGCGCGCACCCAGGCCGCGGCCACGCCGGCTTGCTGGGCCAGCCGTTCGGCCTCGGCGGCGGTGTGGGCCGCGGCCCAGTCACCCAGGCTCTCGCGCAGCTCGGTGGGGTGCTCGACGATCAGCTCCGGGCGGCCCACCAGAGCGGCCAGCGCCGCAAAGTCCGCCGCCGTCTCCGCCTCCACGGCCAGCCACTGGTCGGTGCCAGACGTGGGCACGACCGCGACGAAGGCCGAGCCCGGCACCTCGTTGGGCTCGAGCGCGGAGTCGTCGTCGCTGTTGAGGGCCGGCAGGTACAACGGGGCCAGCATGGCGGCGCCGGCCTCGATCTGGGCGATGTCGATGATCGCGCCCACGCCGGCCCGGTCGCGGTGGGCCAGCGCGGCGAACACGGCCGGTAGCACGTGGGCGACGGCGGTGTAGTCGAACTGAGTGCCGTGCGGCGACCAGGTGCGGGTCAACCCCATGAACGAGTTGATCGTCGAGCCGTACGCCATGAACTTCGCCCGCGGCCCGGTGCGTCCGTAGCCCGACACGCTCACCATGATCAACCGAGGATTGATCTCGGCCAGTGTGTCGTGGCCCAGCCCCCAGCTCGCCATGACGCCGGTCGCAAAGTTGTCGATCAGGACGTCGGCCTGTCGGGCGAGCGCCACGAAGGTGGCCTGGTCGGCCGGATCCTTCATGTCGAGTCCGATCGAGCGGCAGCTGCGCGAGTACCCGGCGAACATCACGTTCGTCTCGACCTGATCGGCTTCGAAGACGCGCGGCAGCAGCGGAGAGATCGGCCCACGACGCAGTGGGTCCGGCCGGCCGGGTGACTCGATCTTGACGACGTCGGCCCCCAACTCGGCCAGCATGGTCGCCGAGACGTTGCCGGCGATGGCGGTGCCGAAACTGAGCACCTTGAGTTCGGTCAGTCGTGGTGGGCCGGAACTCGCTGGTTCGGACCCCACCGGGGACTCTGGCCGGGCCTCGGGCGCCGCGGCGAGTAGTTCGGCCGTGTGCTCACCGAGCAGCGGTGCCGGTCGGCGGTGCTGACCCAGCAGCTCGACGTTGGCCCGGAAGGGCCGGCCCGGAACCCGGATAGGCCCGGTGCCCGGGCCGTCCTGCGTGGTCCAATACTCGCGCCCGGCGAACTGGGCGTCGTGGGTGGCCTGGGCCGGGGTGTACTGCGGGGCGCAGGGCACCCGGAAACGTTCGGCGGCCTCGAGCACGTCGTCGAGCCGACGAAGGGCGAACAGTGCGGCGATCACCGGGATGAGCTCGTCGGTGCGGGCGGTGCGCACGGCCCGGTCGCGCAGGTCGGAGTCGGCCAACTCCTGGGGATGACCGAGCAGTTCGAGAAACCCGTCCCAGTGTGGCGGGTTGTAGACAAGCAGCTCGACCAGCCCGTCGGCCACGGCCCAGATACCGGTCGGCGGCGCGCCGCCCGCGAAGACCCCGCGCACGTTCACCGTGCCGCCGCCCTTGACGTAGGAGGCGGTGGCCATCGTGTCGCGGTAGGCGAGCAGGTCGTGCAGGGCCAGCTCGACGCGCTGCGGCCCGAGCCGGTCACGCTCGCGCAGGGCGATCATCATGACGGCGGCCGCGTGCGCGGAAAGCTCGTCGTGCAGGGCGAAGCCAGGCAAGGCCCGCGGCGGACCCTCGGCGGGTCCGACCACGTGCATCTGGCCGCTGGCGGCAAAGGAGGTGAGGTGGGTGGCCCGGTAGCTGGCGAACGGGCCGTCGAAGCCGAATGCGGACAGGCAGCACACGATCGAGCGTGGATCGGCCCACGACAGCGTGCGGGTGCCCGGATCGAAGCCGGGGATCGGGTTGTCCGGCGTCGGGGCGATGATCACCAGGTCGGCGCCGGCCGCCAACCGGGCCAGCGTCGACTCGGCGTCGGCCGCGCCCAGGTCGAGGGCAACGCTGCGCTTGTTCGCGTTGTAGTACGCGAACAGCAGGCTGCCCTCGCCCTCGGCAGCCCCTTGGGCGAACGGTGGTCGGCGCCGCTGAAGGTCGCCCTCGAGCGGTTCGACCTTCACTACATCGGCGCCGAAGTCGGCCAGCAGCTTGGTGCCGTAGGTACCCATCGGGCCAGCCAGGTCGATGACGCGGACGCCGTCGAGCGGCAGCTCAGTCACGGTGGTCCTCAGCCGTCGGCTCAGGCGAACGGATCGTTGGGGATCTCGGCCGTGCTGAAGAAGTACGGCGCCCCGAAGGTGTGCGTCGGATCGGCGGCGACCAGGTCGGCACTGAGCCGGGTGGTACCCACTTCGTGCTTGTCCAGCCAGGCCTCGAC
>JAODNL010000609.1 GCA_025465405.1 Pseudonocardiales bacterium
GCTGGGTGAGCTGCTGGCCGCGCGCGGCGGTGAGCTCGAGCGACTGCCGGCGCTCAGCACGATCATCGCGACGCTGCGCGCAGCGTGGGCCCAGGCGGCGGAGCAGATCGGCGCCGAGGCGGCCGCGGCGGCGCCGGCCGGCGCCTGGGTGGGCTGACGGAGTGAGCGGCAACCTCGAGTGGAAGCAGGTGCTCGCCGCTGTCGAGGCCGATGCCGCGCGCGCCGAGGCGGCCTTGCGGCCGACTGGCCCGCCGGACGGCTCAGGCGAATGGCTGCTGGCGCCGGCGGTGCTGCCGCCGCTGGCCGAGATGCCGCCGGTACCGGAGGAGCTCAGGTCGCACATAGAGTCGTTGCGGGAGCGCATCGACGCGCTGCGGGATGAGCTCGCCGAGGCCCTGCACCGGTGGGAGCACCCGGCGCGCCGGCCCGCGATCGCCGTCTCTGCCTCGACCGAGCCCGCCCGCTACGTCGACCGCCGCCTGTAGCGCGCCCGCTGCCGCCACCCCACAAATTCCCGTGATCAAGACGTCGTAGGGGTCGCCAGTCCGCACAGTCGCCAGGGCGACCGTTCAAGCGTTTTGATCAACGAAGGGCTCCGAACGATCAACCGGCGGGTGAACAACGACAACCTTGATCAACGAAGGCGCGAGAACCGCTAAAGGTCGTCGGCCGGCGACCGATTCAACTTGTCGAGCAACGGATAGCTCGCCAGCAGCCGATGGATCGGCGTTCTCCTGCCGGAGGAGATCCCCGTGCTTGATGACATCGCATCGCTGACCCTGCAGACGGCCGTGGCCGGTCTGTCCACCCGACAGCAGGTCACCGCGAACAACATCGCCAACCTCGAGACGCCCGGCTTCACCGCAGGGACGGTGGGCTTCGAGTCCAGCCTCGCCGCTGCGGTCGCCGCGGGCGACCCGTCGGCCGCACGCATCACGAACAACCCGAGCGCTGCCGCCGCCGGAAGCAACGGCAACAACGTCAGCCTCGACACCGAGATCGTCACCGCCACGAAGACGGGCTTGCAGGAGCAATTGCTCACCGGCGCGCTGACATCCAAGTTCGGCCTCATCAACACCGTGCTCAAGGGCTGACCGGAATGTTCGACGCCATCGACACCTCAGGCACCGGCTTGTCGGTTTACCGAACCTGGATCGACACGATCGCGAACAACATCGCGAACGTGAACGACGAATCGCCTACGTCCGGTCCCGCCTTCCAGGCTCAGTTCGTTCAGGCCGAACCGATCGCCACCGGTCCGGACGGCGTAGGACACGGCGTCCACGCGACCGGCCTGCCGCGCTCGAGCGCCGCGGGCATTCCGACGTATGACCCCCAGAGCCCGGTCGCCGACCAGAACGGCTACGTACGCCGGCCCGATATCGACATGAGCCAGCAGATGGGAAATCTGATCATGGCGCAGCGCGCGTTCCAGGCGAACGCCAACGTGGTCGACCGCGCGAAGGACGTCTACCAGGCCGCCATCGCGATTGGTAAGGGGATCTGACGTGACCGGACCCGTTGCGGCGATCGGCGCGATCGCCCCGATCGGAAACCTCGCCTCGGCCGCGGCACCGACCGCCGCATCCGGCACCAGCGGCGCGTCCTTCGCGACCGCCCTCGGCAACGGCCTCGACGCCGTGACCGGCGCGCAGCAGACCGCCGACGGCCTCGCCGTGCAGGCCGCGACCGGCACGCTGGTCGACCCGGCGCAGTACACGATCGCGGCGACGCAGGCGTCGCTGATGACGCAGCTCGCGACCACGATCGAGAGCAAGGCCGTCGCCGCATTCAACACGATCATGGGCATGCAGGCCTGATGAAAGAACAGCTGCTCAGTCTGGGACGCCGCGCCTGGAACGACTTCCGCGCGTTCTCGGCCGGCCAGAAGGCGGTAACCGTCGTCGCCGGCATCGCGTTGATCGTCGGCGGCGTGCTCTTCGCGACGTGGACCTCCAAGCCGTCGTACGCGCCGCTGTACACCAACCTCGCCGCGACGGACGCGAGCGCGATCGTCGACAAGCTGAACTCGGCGAAGATCCCATACCAGCTCGGCGCAGCGGGCACGGAGATCCTCGTGCCGAAGGACAAGGTGTACTCGACGCGGTTGACGATCAGCGCTGCCGGCCTTCCCGCATCGAGCCAGACCGGTTACTCGCTGCTCGACAAGGAAGGCGTCACGACCTCCGAGTTCAAGCAACAGGTGGACTACCAGCGCGCGATCGAGGGCGAGCTGGGCAAGACGATCCAGACGATCAACGGTGTCACCGCGGCGTCCGTGCACCTCGCGATCCCCCAGCAGAACGTGTTCAACGACGGCACGCAGAAGCCGACGGCGGCAGTCCTGCTGAGCACGGCGGCCGGCACGCATCTGACCAGCCAGCAGGTGCAGTCCGTCGTCTACCTGGTCAGCTCGAGCGTGCCGAGCATGGACGCGAACAGCGTGACCGTCACCGACTCCAACGGCGCCGTGCTCGCCGCGCCGGGTTCCGGCGTGACCGATGCCGCCGGCACCTCCACCCAGACCCAGGCCACCCAGGACTACAACGCCGCGCTGGCCGGGAAGCTACAGAACCTGATCAATGCCACCGTCGGCGCCGGCCACTCGATCGTCACCGTCAACTCGGTCCTGGACTTCAACAAGACCAGTACGACACGCAACTCCTACGTCTACGACCCCAAGGCGCCGCCGCTGTCCAAGCAGTCGACCACCGAGAAATACACCGGCAACCAAGCCGGCAGCGGTGGCACGCTCGGCACGGGCACGCCGGCAACGACCGGATCGGCCGCTACGGGCGCGGGCAGCTACACAAAGAACAACAGCACCGTCGACAACGCGCTCGGCACCACGACCCAGACGACGCAGAACGCCCCAGGATCGGTGCAGAAGCAGGCCATCGCGGTGCTGCTCGACGGCTCGGTGAAGAACGTCAACGTCAACGCAATCGACACGCTGGTGCGCTCGGCAGTGGGGCTCGACCCTAAGCGGGGCGACACGCTCGCGATCCAGGCGATGCCGTTCGACACGTCGCAGGCCACCGCGGCCGCGGCTGCAGCCGCTTCGGCGGCCAAGGCGGCCGCGGCCAAGGCCGCTCACGATCACCTGATGTCGCTGGTGCGGCAAGGCCTGCTCGGTGCGGCGGTCCTGGCGGTCGTGCTGGGCACGTGGCTGGCCAGCCGCCGCCGTAGGCGCGCCAGCGAGCTGCCGTTCGTCAACGACGACCTCTTCGGCAGCGAGCCGATCGACTTTGCACCACCGGCCGAACCGGAGCATCTGGCGGTCGTCGTCGAGTTCCAGGAGGCCGCCGCCCGGCGCCGCGCACTGGTCGCCCTCGCCGACGAGCAGCCGCGGGACGTCGCCCGTGTGCTGTCCGGCTGGCTGAACACGAAAGAAGGCTGAGTCTCCCGTGACCGAAGCTGCTGTGCTGACGCTTCCCGTTCCCGAACAAGTAGTCGCGGGGCCCGTCGCGCCGCCGGCCCCTGAGCCCGACCCGCTGCACGGCATGACCGGCCGGCAGAAGGCCGCGGTGCTCGTCCTGCAGCTCGGCCGCGAGGAATCCAGCCGCGTTCTCGGCGAGCTGAGCGAGGCGGAACTCGAGGAGCTGTCGAGTGAGATCGCTCGCATCGGCAGCGTGTCCGCGGACGTGTCGGCAGCCGTGCTCGGCGAGTTCGCCGCGTATCTCGCAAGCGGTGCGTCGACGACCCGCGGCGGCATCGACCTGGCCCGCGACCTGCTGCTGTCGACGGTCGGCGCGGAGCGCGCGGAGGAGATTCTGGAACGCCTGTCGCAGTCGTTCGTCGAGCTGCCGTTCGCGTTCATGCAGAACCTGGACTCGCGTCAGATCGTGTCGTTCCTTTCCGACGAGCACCCACAGACGATCGCGCTCGTACTCGCGCATCTGCCCGCCGGTCAGGCGTCGAACGTGCTGACCCGCCTGGGCAGCGACCAGCAAGCTGACGTGGCCCACCGGATCGCCGTCATGGACCGCACGTCACCGGAGCTGATCCGCCAGGTCGAGTCCAGCCTCGAGCGCCGGCTGTCGTCGCTGGGTGTCGCGAGTGACCTGTCCGCGGTCGGCGGGCTGCGCCCGCTCGTCGAGATCATCAACCGGGCCGACCGCGGCACCGAGAAGTTGATCCTCGAGGGGCTCGAGCTGCGGGACCCCGAACTGGCCGAGCAGGTGCGCAGCCAGATGTTCATGTTCGAGGACCTGGTCAGTCTCGACGACCGGGCGATCCAACTAGTTCTTCGGCAGGTGCAGGTCAACGACATCGCTACGGCGCTGAAGGGAGTGCCCGACTCCGTGCGGGCGCGCGTCGTGCAGAACATGTCGGAACGCGCTGCGCTCAACCTCGCCGAGGAGATCGAGGTGCTCGGCCCCGTGCGCGTGCACCTCGTCGAGGAGGCGCAGGCCGGCATCGTGCGGGTGATCCGCCAGCTCGAGGAGTCCGGGCAGATCGTCGTCGGCAGAGGGGACGAAGATGCCTTCGTCGCCTGACACGGTCGCCTGGGAACTCACCGAGCTGCGCGGGTCATCGCTGCCTGCGCCCCCCGTCGCGGTGTTCTCTGCGTCCACGCTGGCCAGTTCGCCCCCGGTGTTCGAGGTGTCACCCACGGCCGGCATCCCGGAGGACCTGCTCGCCTCGGCTCGCGCCGCCGCTCAGGCCGCCGGATACGCGGCAGGATGGGCCGGCGGCATCCAGGCGGCACGGGTCGTGGCCGACGCGGAGGCACACGCGGCGCGCGCGGATACCGAGCGCGTGGCCGCCGACCGCCGCGATCGACTGGCACAGGCTTTCACCGCGCTCGACACGACGGTGACCGAGCTCGAACGTCGCGCGATGCCGGCTGCCGAGCAGCTCGAAGACCTCATCGTTACGTCGGCACTGGCGATTGCCGAAGAGCTCGTCGGACACTCCCTTCGCGACGATCCCAGCCGCGCGCCGGATGCGCTCGCGCGCGCGTTGGCGCTGGCGCCGTCCGGCACCGATCTGACCGTCCGGGTGTCGGCCGCCGACTACGCCGCCCTGACCGCCGACGGAAAGCAAATCCCTACACCACAAGGCCTTTCTCGCGTGATCACGCTTCTCGCGGACGAGACGCTGGATCCGGGCGATGCCGTCGCAACGAGCGGGGCGACCGAAATCGACGCGCGCGTCGCCGCCGGCCTCGACCGGGTCCGCGCGGTGCTGTCCAGATGACCACGGCTCTCGAGCGAGTGCGGCTCGCGATCGACGACGCGGTCGACGCCGCGTCGCCGCGGATCTCAGGTCAGATCGACGAAGTGCGCGGGCTGTCCGTCACCGTTCGCGGCGTCCCGGTGCGCGTCGGCGATCTGGTGCTGATCGGCGACGCTCAACTACCGGCGGAAGTCGTTTCGGTGCAGGCCGACCTCGCGACCTGCCTTCCACTGGGTGTGCTCGCCGGCATCGGCACCGGCGACCGGGTCATCGCGACCGGACGTCCGATGAGCGTCGCCGTAGGTGAGCGGTTGCTCGGCCAGGTGCTCGACGGGCTGGGCCGGCCCCTGGACGGATCGGCTCTGCCGACCGGGCTGGCGAGGGTCAGCGTCGAATCGAGCCCACCCGACGCGATGACCCGGATGCGGGTGAACCGTCCGCTACCACTGGGCATTCGTGCGATCGACACGCTGACACCCGTCGGCCGGGGCCAGCGTATGGGGATCTTCGCCGGCAGCGGAGTAGGCAAGTCCAGCCTGCTGTCGATGATCACGCGCGGCACCCAGGCCGAGGTCACGGTTCTTGCCCTCGTCGGCGAGCGCGGTCGCGAAGTGCGCGAGTTCCTCGAGGACGACCTCGGCCCGGAGGGCCTGCGCAACGCGGTCGTGGTGGTCGCGACGTCCGACCAGCCGCCGATGGTGCGCCTGCGGGCGGCGTTCGTCGCGACCCGAATCGCCGAATGGTTTCGCGATACCGGCCGCGAGGTGCTGCTGATGATGGACAGCATCACCCGACTCGCAATGGCGCAGCGCGAGATCGGACTGTCGGCGGGCGAGCCGCCGACCACGCGCGGCTATCCCCCGTCGGTGTTCGCGATGCTGCCCCGGCTGCTGGAGCGGGCCGGCGCATCAGCGACCGGGTCGATCACCGGCCTGTACACCGTGCTCGTCGAAGGCGACGACCACAACGAGCCGATCGCAGACACGGCCCGATCGATCCTCGACGGGCACGTCGTTCTCGACCGCAAGCTCGCCAACTCCGGCCACTTTCCGAGTATCGACGTACTGGCCTCGGTGTCGCGCGTCGCCAATGCCGTAAGCACACCGGAGCAGAAGGCCCTTATGCGGCAGGCCCGTCAGCTCATCGACGCTCGCAAGGACGTCAAGGAACTCGTCGAGATCGGCGCCTACGTCGCAGGTACCAATCCGGCCGCCGACCGGGCGCTCTCGCTCTGGCCGTCGCTCGAGACGTTCCTGCAGCAGGACCTGCACGACATAACCGCGGCGTCCACGTCGTGGGCGGCGCTCGCCGATCTGCTCGGCGGTGCGGCGTGAGCAAGAAGTGGTTGACCAGCCTGGTTCGCGCGCGCCAGGTCCAGGAGGACGCGGCTCGGCAGCGTCTCGCGACCGCGCAGCGGCTGGCGCACCGGGCCCACGCCCGCGTGCGCTACGACGCCGACCGCATCGACTCGCTGCGGGACGCCGGCGCGGAGGACTCGGCTACCGCGTTCGTCGCGGCCTCGGTCGCTCTGCAGGCCGCCGCGGCGACGCACGCCGCGGCCGTCCAGATGGCCGACGACGCGGTGCGCGGCGTCGCGGGACGGCGCGACGAGCTCGGAGCGGCCGCGCGCGCGAGGCGCACCGCCGAGGAACTGCGCGAGCAGGAGCTCGTCATCGAACGCACACGTGCCGCCTCGGCCGCTCAGCGCGAGCTGGACGAGATCGCCGCGCGCGTGCATCGGGACAGCATCGAGGTGGCGCAATGACCAGCGTGGGTTCGCCCGTCGCGCTCGACGGCTTCGCCGAGATCACGGCTCAGATCGCGTCGATCCAACAGACGATCGCGGCGATCTCTCCGCCCGCACCGGCTGCACCCGCCTCGGCCGCGGGATTCTCCGCCGCGCTCGCGGACGCATCGGCGGCACCGGCACCAACCACAACCACCGGTGTCACTGGCGACGCGGTCGTGCAGGACGCGAAGAAATACCTCGGCGTCCCCTACGTTTGGGGCGGGGAGTCGATGTCGGGCATCGACTGC
>JAODNL010000660.1 GCA_025465405.1 Pseudonocardiales bacterium
GCTCTTCTTGATCGGCGTCGCGCTGTTCTCGATCACATCCCTCCTCGGCGGTCTGGCCCAGAGCGGAGGCGAGCTCATCGGCGCGCGAGCATTGCAGGGTCTCGGTGGCGCGGTCCTGTCACCGGCGACGCTAACGATCTTGACGACCACTTTCACCGAGCCCAGGGCCCGCGCCCGCGCCCTGGGGATGTGGAGCGCCGTTGCCGGCGCCGGCGGCGCAACCGGCGTGCTCGCCGGCGGCGTGCTCACCGACCTGCTGTCCTGGCGCTGGATTCTGTTCATCAACGTCCCGATCGGAATCCTCGTGTTGGTGGTTGCCCGCTTCGCGATCGCGGAATCGCGGGCCGAGGGCGAGCGTCCGACCCTGGACTGGGCCGGCGCCCTCACGGTCACGGCGGGGTTGGTCGCACTCGTCTATGGGATCGTCTCCACCGACACGCACTCGTGGGGTTCGACGTCTGTTCTCACCTATCTGTTCATCGGTACTGCGCTCATCGTGGCGTTCATCGCCATCGAAGGTCGGCATCGCCACCCTCTGGTACCGCTTCGCCTGTTCCGATCGAGAGCGCTCACCGGCGCGAACCTGATCATGGTGATGATCGGCTCCGTGATGTTCTCGCTGTTCTTCTTCCTGTCGCAGTTCCTGCAGAACGTTCAAGGGTTCAGCCCGCTCCGGGCCGGCTTCGCCTTCCTGCCGATGCCACTGGCGATCATCGTCGGCACCCAGCTGTCGACCCGGCTCGTCGGGCGGGTCGGCGCACGCACGTTGCTCGTGATCGGACCGCTGGTGTCAGCGAGCGGGCTACTCCTTCTCTCCCGCATACATGCGGACAGCTCATACGCTCTGCACATCGGCCTGCCAGGGGCGATCATCACCTTCGGCATCGGCATGTCCTTCGTACCCGTCACGCTGTCGGCGACCAACGGCGTCGATCGGCGAGACGCCGGCCTGGCATCCGGGCTGATCAACACCACCCGGCAGATCGGTGGCTCACTGGGACTGGCCGCGCTGCTCACCATCGCCGCATCGCGCACGCACGCCCTCGCCGGATCGGGTGCGCTCGCCGCTCAAACCGGTGGGTACGCCCGCGCCTTCGCCATCTCCGCGGGACTGCTTGTCCTGGCCGCTGTGATCGCCGTAACGGTGTTGCCTACCGCGGCTCGGACGGCGAGCAAGCCTCAGGCAGCCAACGAAGAGGTCCTCGAGACCGCGGCGGTCGGCGACTAGGCCGGTTCGCACGGTCTCCGATTCAATCGGTGCGGGCAGAGTCCCCGGCTTCGCGTTCGGTTCATGCGGACGGGCTTGGATGTGACGGCCATCGGTGGGCACGATGTTCGGATGCTCGTCGCCGTACTGTCCGACACGCATTCGCCGCGGCACTGGACGTCGTGCCCATCGGAGGTAGCGCGCCAGTTGCGCGGTGTCGACCTGATCCTTCATGCCGGCGACGTGTGCACCAGTCCGACGCTGGACGAGTTGGCGGGTTTCGCTCCGGTCCGGGTCGTCCTCGGCAACAACGACGGCCCGGATGTCGCGGCCTGGGGTGCCGAGCCGACGCTCGAGACCGAACTCGACGGGCTGGCCGTCGCGATGATCCACGACAGCGGTCCGGCGGCTGGACGGCCGGCCCGGTTACGACGGCGATTTCCGGCGGCTGATCTCGTCGTCTTCGGACACTCGCACATCCCGTGGGACGAGTCGGTGGCCGGCCAGCGCGCCTTCAATCCCGGCTCGCCGACCGACCGTCGGCGTCAGCCTCGGGGGACGATCGGCCTGCTGCGTATCGAGAACGCCAAGGTCACGTCGGCCCGCATCGTGGCCGTCACCCCGCCGCCGTGATGCCACCAACGCGCTCAGCCTCAGCGGACGAGACTGCCCGCCGGTCAGAGTTCGATGCGCGAGCCCATGACGACGGTGCGGTCGTCCGGTAGGGCGAAGTACGTCGCGGGGCTCGCCGCGTTGTGCGACAGCCCGATGAACAGCCGTTTGCGCCAGGTCGTCATACCGGGCCGCTGACCGCGTTCGATCGCGATGCGCGAGAGGAAGTAGGACGCCTCGTCCGGATCGATGTCCAGTTCGGTGGTCAACAGCTTCGCGTTGCGCAGCATCGCGGGAATGTTCTGCTCGTCCTGGAAGCCGAAGCGGATGGCCAGGTGCACGATGCCGTCGTCGGAGTAGCCGAGTTCGTCGACGCTCAGGCGTTCGTCGACAGGTATGTGCGGAACGTTCTCGGACTGAACCGAGACGATGACGACGTGTTCGTGCAGGACGCGGTTGAACCGCACGTTCGCCCGCAACGCCAACGGCGTCGTCTGCTTCGTCGGATGCGGAAAGACCGCCGTGCCGGGCACTCGCGGTGGCGGGTCCGCACGGAGTTGCTCGACGAAGTTCATCAGCGGCCCCTCGAGATCGACGCGCCGCTCGGTGATGATGCGCCGCCCGCGCTGCCACGTCATCATCACGACGACCACCACGACGGCGATCAGGATGGGCAGCCAGCCACCGTGCACGATCTTGGTGAGGTTCGCCCCGAGGAACGTCAGCTCGACGATGCCGAACACGAGACCGAAGGCGATCAACCTCCACTTCGGCCACTTCCAGGCCGAGCCGGCGAGGATGAGGAACAGTGTCGTGGTGAGCAACAGTGTCCCGGTGACGGCCAACCCGTAGGCCGTAGCGAGCCTGCTCGAGGACCGGAAGGTGAGGATCAG
>JAODNL010000663.1 GCA_025465405.1 Pseudonocardiales bacterium
TGGTGCATCACCTGGGTAACCTCGGGTGCTCGTTCGGCGTTGAAGGCCGCAGCACCAAAAGCCAGTCCGGGCAAAGCGATGAAAACCGTCGAGATCGAGCAACTCACCAATACGGCCGTCGACCAGATCTTCGAGCCTCCTGGCTCGACGCGCCGCGCTTGCGCCCATAACACCACACCGAGCTGAATCATCCATCCGCTCGACCAGCCCATCAGCACGGCACCGGTCTTCATTGAGCCCAGATGCCCGCGATACCACGCCGCCAACTCGTCAGCTGACAATGCGGAACTCGGCGGCGGAAACACCCGGAACAGAATGATGAAGGCTATGCCCGTCATCGAGGCGAACACCCAGTACCACCAAATGAGTATCCGCTGCGTCGTTACCGATTTCACCGACCCGTACCTCCTGGTATCAAGTGGTGCGGGACCGCGCCGGTGATACCGGCAAATGCTCAGTCCATATGTGAGTTGCGCATATTTCTGCGCGGTCCACTTACCCGCCGGCACCATTGTGTTTACAGAATATTCTGTTAACACAATGAACTTTCGCACATCCGAGACTCAGCTGGCAAGCATCGGGTTGCGCGCCAACGCTCGTGCGCGTGACTCTAGAGCTCGACGATCAGATTCATTTTCTGTCGCGCGGCGCCGTCGGCAACGCACCGGTCATTTCAACTCCATAGCTAAGCAGCGCTACTTCACTGTGTTGTCGCTCCAAGGCGTGGGTTAGTGCGGTGCGCCGTGGGTGCACCACGCAGAGTGGCCACTTCCGAGCCGCGCCAGGCGGTCAATCTACGGCGTGACGATGATGTTCATCCGCTGCTGCGCTCGGCGGGCTGCATCGGCGTCGCCCTTCACGATGGCGCGCGCAAGGCGTTGGTGTCCCGCACGAATCCTTCGCGCGTATCGCCTCAGCACCTCCGGCGGAGTTGCCCGCGCGACTTCGGATTGCAGATCGATGACGAGATCGCTGAGGACGGCGGAGAATAGGGCAAGCGATGGGCTACCAGAGAGCTCGCCCATGACTCGCCCGAAGCCCACGGCCGCGTTAACTGCGTTCTCTATCGTTGCGTCCGTCCCATCAGCCCACGCCTCGCTTACTTGGTCGGCCACCCGCTGGCGGGCCGCCTTATCCGGGTTGCTCGCCGCGCGCCCAGCAACCTCTGGGCCGATCAACTGCGCCATGTAGATCACGTCCGCCGGTTGTGCGCCCTGCCGCCGCAAAAGCGCCGACGCTGAACGAGAGACGACGTCGATCGACGGTGTACTGGCGAAGAATCCTCCGCTGTTTCCGCGACGCACCTTCACCAGCCCCTCAGCCTCGAGTATGCGCATCGCCTGACGCAGGGTGGGACCGCTGACCTGGAAGCGATCCATCAGATCCTCCGCAGAGCCAATGTGCTCGCCGTCGGCGAACTCATCCACTATTTGTCGTCGCAGGCTCTGTGCTATGGCTTCGGCTGCGCTCGGCGTGACCCGTTCCCTCACCATGACAATCGCCTCACCCGTGTCACCGTAATGGGGCGGAGCAGGACCGTGGCCACGACGGTGGTGTTTGGCTCCACGCAGGACCTGGAGGCGGCAAGAGACTCAGCAGGCTGACCCGAAGAAGTGATTAGCCCGCTGACTGCTGAAGTTTCGAGGCAGCAGCGGAGTGCGTCTCCCAGTTTGTTTGGTCAGGCGGATTCGGTCTCGCCCATGGACGGCTCGGACTTACGAGACGACCACCCGGACTTGCGCGACATTGGCGATCCTGCACCAGCTCGCGGCTGGGTCGCCATCTCGGTGCGAGTGGACCCGGCCGGTCACGAAGTACTCGCCTGGCCGATCGAAAGCGTGCTTGGTGGCGAGCGTGATGGACGCCGTCGACCCGTCGATGCCGTCGTGGCTGAACGGGAAGAGGCCGGTGCCGTCGAAGTCCCAGTCGGCCGAGATGATCGTGCCGGCGCCCGGAGGCACGGTCGCCTGGAGCTGAAGGTCGACCGCTTCGCCCACCCCCACCTCGGCTCGCTCGCCGCCGTTGACTGTAACGGCGATGACCGCTTGGATCCCGCGGCGCTCGGCGGCCACCCGAGACAGGATCACCCGGTTCTCGACGTAGTCGAAGGCAGTGTCGACGGGCTCGATGCCGTCTTCCACCCACGCGATCAGATCGGCCAGCGACTGCTCGATGTATGGCAGGTAGTCGATCAGCCAGGTGTTGCTGGCCCGGTTAGGCAGCGAGGGCACCATCATCGAAGGGACATGCTCGGCGTTCTCGACCCAACGGAGCCGGAACCGCGCATTGGCGCCCTCCTCCCCTTGCGCCCGCAGCACGGCCTGGCGGTAGATGATCCCCTGCGAGGGCCACAGTGACGAGTCCTTGGTGTGGTGGACCCAGATGAGCTTGCCGCTGTAGAGCCCGGAGTAGCCGACGCCCATGAGGGCCGACTGCCGCGGCACGGGGTGCTGCGGGTACACGGCTCGATCGTCGACGCGCAGGGAGTCGAATTGTGGATCGTTCATCAGATGGTGCCGGGCCAAGTAGTGGAAGGCCAGGAAGTCACGGTTGTCGACCTGCACCTCGTCGCCGGGCCGCACATCGGTGAACCGGAGCAGGTTGGCATCGCCCACGCCGTCGCAGTAAAGGACGTCATCGGCGTGGGCGCCGCAGTAAAGTCGCCGCCCGGTCGCCGCGCCCGTGAGCATCGTGACACTCGAGCCGAGCCGGTAGCCCGTTTCCCCGAGGCCCTCGAGCTCGACCACCATGCGCAGCGAGGGGTCTGCTCCGAGGCTGGAAAACACCATGATCAGCAGGCGGAAGTTCTGGTGCCGGGGCTCGAGGAAGCGTGGATCCTCGAGCACGTCGAGGGCCGTGAGCACCTTCGTCACGGTCGCCCGTGAACTCAGGACATCGCGCTCGACGAGGTCCGGCTGGTCGAATCCGACGTAGCCGGGTTTGGTCCAGAAGTCCTCGAAGTAGCTTGGGTCCTGCTCGAGGAGTGACGTAGCCATCGAGGTCCAGAGCCACATCTGGCCGAGGGGCTTGCCGATCATGTACTCATCGCCGCGCGGAAAGCCCTGCCGGTACAGGCTCGCCAGCTCTTCGCGCTGGTGAGTGGTCAGCCCGACGAAGGGGTCGCCATGCCCGCCGGGCGCCATGGCGTCGGCGATCTCGTCCGTCTTCTCGCCGAGCAGGCGCTGGCAGTTGAACATCGTGGCGAACGACATCACCTGCGCGCCTTCGATCTTCTCCGTGCTGCCGTGCTCCACGATCGGTCCGCCGCCCATGAACGGCAGCGCGCCGTCCCACGCATCGGGCGCGTTCTCGAGGCAGAGCGGCGAGCGCCGCCCCCCGCCCGAGCCTCCCCAGACATAGGCATGGTGAGGCGCCTCGCCGTAGACCTGCGCGGCGACGAACTTGGCCAGTCGTGCCGTCTCGGCGCTGGCGCGGTGCCCGTAGAGCGTCGGGTCGTCGCCCCCTCGGGGGTCGAGGTCGTCACCGATGTGGCCCTGGTTGGACTCCACCATGCAACCGCCGAGGCGGGCGCACATCCGCAGCCCGCCCAGGAGTTCCCCCATGATGTCGTTGCCGAAGGCGTTCTCGTGGCCGCCGTGAGCGCCCTCGAGTGGCTGGAGGATCCGTCCTTGGTACTGCCCGTTGGTCGGGAGCCAGAACGCCCAGCGAGTAGCGGTGTCCGCGAACCCGCCGTGGACGTAGCGATGCGTGATCGGTTCCGATCGCTCTTCGTCGACGTCCACGTACGGCGTTCCGAAGAACCCGTCCGTCGACACGTACCCCGCAACATCGATCGTGCCGTTTCCGATCTCCGAACGCTGACCGGTCTCGGTCATCGATGCCTCCCTGCAGTCGTGGCCGCACCCGGTCGTCTCGCCCAAGACAAGTTTGCGGGTCTATGCCAACCTTGACATAAAGCGTCAACTTTTGTCTAGAGGCTCTCATGGCGGTCTACGCTCCCATGATGAACAAGCCCCCAGCCGAGGCCGAATCCACCGTCAAGGAAGGGGTTTGGGATCGCCGCCGCCGCCTCGTCGCCGCGGAAATCGAGCAGGTCGCACTGCAGCTGTTCGCTGAACAGGGCTACGACAATGTCACGACCGACGACATCGCCCGGGCGTGCAACATCTCCGTACGCACGCTATTCCGGTACTTTGCCGCCAAGCGCGACTTGCTCCTCGCCGTCCCGCGCCGCAGCCTCGCGTTACTCTGCGACGCGGTCGATCAGCGGCCCGCAGACGAGGCGCTCCTCACCTCCTGGCGAGAAGCCGCCATCTCGCTGCTCGGCAGCGGCGCGGTGGACCTCGCGCTCATCGAAGAGCTCAAGCGGGTCCAGCGTGACAGCCCCGACCTCCTCGAGACGGTCAACGGCGACGCCGAACTCACCGAGCGGTTCGTGCGGACCAACGCCGAGCGGCTCGGCGTCGATCCGGCCAAGGACCTCCGCCCGATCATCGTCGCAGGGGCCGTGCGCAACGCCTTCATCGCCACCCTGGACCAGTGGTCCTCCGGTCGTGCGGACGACCTCGTGCGATCCTTCGGCGAGGCCTTCGACATCCTCGCTCGCCTCGACGCGATCGGTGGTCGACCAGCCCCCAAGACCTCGCGTTCGCGCGCCCGGCGCACGTAGCCGAGTCGAATCCACCCCCCGCCCGCCTGCCCCGAACAGGAGTCCTCCCCAGGGCCTTCCCAGCGCGATCTGACCCGCACTCGGCGCCTTCACCTAGGACTGGTGGCCAACGGCACTTGTGGAATCCCACCGCGAGGGCGATGTCGCCGCAACATCGCGGCGTATCCCAAATCCCGACTCGGCGCGCGTCGTGGTGAACTGACAGCGCTCAATTGTCCAGGGGCGGAACGCGTAGGTGAGCAACTCCTCGCCGTCGGCGGTTTCCAACGTGGTGATGGTCGACACCATCCGCTGGCCGATCCGCAGATCACTGGCCGCCGCCAGGATGAGGGTCTCAACCAGCACACCTTCAGCCAGCTCCACGAAGCCCACCACGTAGGGCCGGAACTTGTCCGGCGTGCGATGGCCCCGGTAGGGCAGTGGCGGTGCGAAATCCTGGGTGGTGTAGGTGTAAAGCGTTCCCTCGGTGGACAACTCGATCGCCTCGATGTCGTCCTGGATATCGGCGTCGCCGTCGAAAAGCTCGGACCTCTCGGCAGGGAACTTCACCACACCCGACGAACGCCTGCGCGACGCGAACAATACCGCACGCTCGCCGTCGACTCGGAACAGTCCCTCGGTGATCAATGCGGTCATCTCAGGCCACCTCGATCACCATCGCGGCACCCATACCGCCGCCGGCGCACATCGACAGCAC
>JAODNL010000428.1 GCA_025465405.1 Pseudonocardiales bacterium
GACGGCGGCGCCCCATCGGCCCGGCGGTAGCGCACGCTCAGCGCGATCGAGGAGCAGCACCAGCAGCAGCCCCAGCACGGCCGCGATGTGCGTTGCGATCCGGTCGGCCGACACCGCGCCGGCGGCGAGGTCCCGCACCGTGAGCGCACCGAGGGCCACGACGAACGTCGCCAGCAGCGGGATCAGCCCGGCCGCCCGGCGCGGCCGGCTCGCCGTCGCGAGGAACGCGGCGCCGAGGGCAAGGTTCCACGCGGCCGCCTCATGTGCGGCGTGGGCGGACATCGCCATGCCGATGCTGTCTCCAGTGAGCGCGGGAACGGCGATCACGAGCTGCACCGCTCCGGCCACGAACAAGGCGAGGCGCAGCAGGGCACGGCGCCGCAGCACTCGGCCGGCGGGCAGCACCACGGCGGCTGTGATCCGATCGGTCAGATCGGGCACTTCGGCGGATCCGAGGCGGGCCAGCCGGGTCAGGCGGATCGCCTCGGCCTCCCATCGGGCACAATCGACGCAGGTCGCGAGATGGTGATCGAGCGCCGACGCGGACATGCCGATCGGCTCGCCGTCCAGGCGAGCGGACGCCGCCTCTCGGAACCGGTCACACCTCACGCCTGCATTAGTCGGTTGTCGTTGGCCGAAAGTTCCCGCCGTGGCGCGGGTCACCCCGAACGAGGCAGGCATGGACGAGGAGCTGGACGCGATCACCGCGGCCGCGCTGCGCGCGCGCCGGGGTGATTCGGTCGCCGCCTCGGCATTCGTGCGCGCCACGCAACCGGACGTGTGGCGCTGCTGCGCCAGCCTCGGCTCATCCGAGACGGCGGACGACCTGACCCAGGAGACGTACGCGCGTGCGTTCGCGTCGCTGCACCGCTTCGCCGGCCGATCGTCCGCCCGCACCTGGTTGTTGTCCATCGCCCGCCGGGTGTGCGCGGACGCGGTCCGCTCGGCGGTGCGATCCCGCTCGTTGCAGGTGGCCGCGCACGACGCCCAGCGGACGCGCAAGCAGGCAGACGACCCGTCCGAGGGCGTCACGCTGCACGCGTTGCTGGACGCGCTGGATGCCGACCGCCGCGAGGCGTTCGTCCTCACCCAGCTCGTCGGCCTGTCCTACGCCGAAGCCGCCGAGGTGCTCGGCTGCCCGGTCGGCACGGTGCGCTCACGAGTGGCACGCGCCCGCGCGGACCTCGTCGGCGGCTTCGGCGAAGGAACGGCCCAGGCCGTCAGCAGCTGACCCCCGTCAGCCGCCGACGCTGACCTGGTCTAAGGCCTGGCCTCGTACACCAGGTTGAACGGGGTCTCGGTGGCCCGCCGGAACCGGCTGAATCCCGCCATACGGGCGATGTCCGCGGTGCGGGCCTCCCCCGCCTGCGCGCCGAGTGCCGTGCCGACCTCCTCCGACAGCGACGCGGGCGTGCAGATCAACGTCGACGCGGAGTAGAACAGCCGGCCGAGCGGGTTGAGGTTCTCGGCGACGTCGTCGTTGGCGAACGGTTCGACGATCATCGCGGTGCCGTCCGGCGCGAGCGCCGAGAGCGTATGCGCGAGGGCGCCTTCGGGATCGCCCATGTCGTGCAGGCAGTCGAAGAAGGTGACCAGGTCGTAGCCCGTCCCCGGGAAGTCCTTCGCGGTGCCCACCTTGAAGTCGACGTGGTGCGCCTTGCCGGACTCCGCCGCGGCTTTGGACGCTGCCTCGATCGAGGGCCCGTGCGGGTCGAAGCCGGTGAACGTGCTGTTCGGGAAGGCGTCGGCCATCATCGTCGTCGAATGCCCGAACCCGCATCCGATGTCGGCGACCTTCGCACCCGATTCCAGCTTGGCGGTCACGCCGTTGAGCGCGGGCAGCCAGTTGTCCACCAGGTTGGCCGCGTAACCGGGACGGAAGAACCGGGCGGTGCCGTGGAACAGGCCGGGGTGCTGCTCGCCCCAGCCGACACCGGCGCCGCTGCGGAACGCCTCGGCCAGTCTCGGCTCGACCTGGATCGCGGACGTGAACGCCTCGAATCCGCCCAGCACGCACATGGGGCTGCTCTCGTCGGTCAAGGCCACGGCCTGCTCCGGCTCGAGGTGGTAGCGCCCGTCGCCGTCGTAGCTGAAGTAACCGCTCGCCGAGTTCGCCGCGAGCCACTCGCGTACATAGCGCTCGTGCGTTCCTGTCGTCGCCGCCAGGTCGGCCGCCGTCACGGGCGTGCCGTCCGTCATCGCGCGATACAGCCCGAGCTTGTCGCCGAGCACCACCAGCGGCGCGGACGCCAGCGCGCCCCAGTCACCGATCACTTTTCCGACAAAGGCCATCAGCCTGTCATCGTCGACCTGTCGCATCTCGACATCCCCCAATCAGGACCCGGCTATGGCACGTCGGGCGTGCATTGACAACACCATCGGCGAGGCCGACCGTCGATACGCACATTGCGCACGTGGCCATCGCCAGCACGGTGGCCCACGGATCGGGGGGACGCATGTACATACCTATGGAGACCGTGGAACGGGCCCTGCACCTCGTCGACGATCTCGCCGAACTGACGGATCCCGCCGACTACGCCGGCGTGGTGCTACCCGGACTCGCGGACCTGATCGGATGCGACGTCGTCACCTACAACGAGGTGGGATCGACCGTCTATTACCGGGACTGGCCGACGAATTCGTTGGATCCCGCGTCGAACGGAGTATTCGCGCACTACGCGCACCAGCATCCCGTTATCAACCACTTCCGGGCGACGAGTGATCCGCGCGCGGCGAGCATCAGCGACTTCCTCGGCACGACGGAGTTTCATCGGCTCGGGTTGTATGCCGAGTTCTTCCGGCATGTCCCGGTCGAGCACCAGTTGTCGGTGACGCTGAACGACGGTGGCTCGCCGGTGATCGGGATGGCGCTCAACCGGTCGCGGAAGGCATTCACGGACGTCGACCGCGCATTGCTGACGTCGCTGCGAGGGCCGTTGCTCAGGGCGCTGCTGCGGGTGCGAGTACGGGCTGCGGCTCCTGCTACGGCGCTGGGGCCGGCTGACCGGCTCAGCGCGCGGGAGCGTCAAGTGCTGCACCTCGTCGCGCTCGGGCGCACCAACGTGGCGATCGCGACGTCACTCGGCACCAGTCCGCGGACGGTGGCCAAGCACCTCGAGCACATCTACCGCAAGCTGGGCGTGCCTGGCCGCGCCGCCGCGGTGGCACGGGCGGGGTCGATCTGAGCTCAGGCGGTGCCGCGCACGTCGCGCGTGACGAAGTGCTCGGCGACGAACGACATCGTCGGAATCGTGCCGGCGGCCATCACGAGCACGAGCCGCACGATGGGCCAGCGCAGCTTGAGTCCGAGGTGCAACGTGACGATCACGTACACCAGGAACAGGTATCCGTGCGTCACCCACAGGATCGCGTTGGGCAGATCCATATGCGGCACGTTGGCCACCTTCTGCAGGATGAGCGCGATCGTGCCGAGCACCAGCACCGTGCCCGTGGCGAAGGCCATGATCCGGTACCGCCGCAGCGCGCTGGCCACCTTGGGCGCCAGGGTGGGCTCGGCTGCCGCGCTCATCGTGTCCCTTCGCCGCAGGACCCGGCGTCGTCGGCCGCCAGCCCCGCTAGGTACTCGTTGTAGGCCGCCGGCCGGACGTCGACGGTCTTCGGCGGCGCGTCCGAACGGTGCGGCATGACATAGCGACGGTAGGCGACAGCCGTCTCGTGCCTTACGGCGGGCTCAGCGTCCTGCGAGCCGCTACCCCCGTGGCTCGCCTCGACGAGCGTCGAGCCGCACATCGTCACCACGAGCGCAGCCGGCGGTCAGCGCGGCGAGACCGCGGGCCGAGTTCGACGGCCGAGTCGACGGCCGAGTCGACGGCGGAGCACGAGGAGCAGGGTGGGCAGTATCAGCGCGAGACCCATCGTCGACAGCACGACCGTGATGTGGTGATCGCGACGCTGGGCGGCGCTTTCGGCGACGGTGACCGGCCAGCTGCCCACCGTGACGTCCTGGCCGTCTGCCGTGTGCACGTAGGTGACCGTGACGCTGTGGTGTCCGGGGCTGGCCGGCACGACGAGGTCGTAGCCGTCCCCGGTCCCGGTGGACGAGCCGCTGGTGGCCGGGCCGGTCGCCGCGATGTGCGCGTCGATCGAGACCCGTACCTGGGGCGGCTGGCCGGCGGTCAGGTTCGGGTCGGTGACGACGCCGCGGATGGTGACCTCGTCGGTGCCGCCGACGACCGAGATCACCTGGCCACTCGGGTCCCCGTCGACGACGATCGCGCTCGCGGTGAGCGACGCGTCCTGCGTCCCCTCGCCGACGTTGACCGCGCGCACCGTGTAGGTGCGCCGGCCATCCGGCGCCGTGAACGACACGTCGAAGCGGTGGTCGGTGGTCTGCGTGGAGCCGGCCGCGACCTCGGTGTCACCCTCGTCGATCTCGATGCTGATCGAACCCGCGGACGCGTCGGGGTCGGCTGCGGTACCCGTGACGCGCACCGTGCTGCCGGTCGCCTGCACGTGCACCGCCGAGACAGTCGGGTCGTGCGCCGCTGGATCGTCGATCGTCCCGTTAGGCATGAGCTGCTGAGCCTCCCCCGTGACCACTGCGC
>JAODNL010000664.1 GCA_025465405.1 Pseudonocardiales bacterium
CGATCACGATTACCCGGTCCGGATACTCGAGGCGGCGCAGAGACTGCGCGGCACGCACGCCGGCCACCGACGCTCCGACAACGACTGCAACCATGCGCGCTCCTTTCCAGCGCTAGACATGATAATCATCCGGTTAGATTGCGTCTATGCGTCCGGCTCCCCTCCGGATCGTCCTGGCCTCGGACTGACCGGCCGCTGGAGAATCCATGCGAACAGTTATAAGGTGTCGATCGGATGGATTAGGGACGGTGCGATGGCGGTCTGGCCGGTCGAGGGTGGCGTTGTCGACCCCTTCGTCGTGCTCAAGAGCGACCCGTCGCTGGAAGGCGTCCCGATGCCGCGCGAGGCGCTGCGCGACCCGGACAGCCTTCGGGTGTGGCCGTCCACCGATCTGGCCGGCTACCTTTTCGGCAAGGACAGCGAACGTGAGCACCGCGAGTCGATCGCGGCCGACATCGACCTGTGGGTGGCGAATCTCGAGCAGTGGCAGATCACCCAAGCGCAGGTGCCGCTGCCCGCTTCGGCACCCGACGCAGTGTTCGACCAGCTCGCCGAACATGCCGACCGCGTCTTCCTGTCGGTACGGGCCGACCCGCACGACGGCATGCTCGCGGTGCGCCGCATCCGCTCGCTCGTGGAGCGGTACCCGAACGTGCGCAGCGTGTCGCTGTCGCCGCACATGACGTATCCGCTGATACCGCCGAACTCGCGCGAGTACTACCCGCTCTACGCACTGTGCGTCGAACTCGAACTGGCCGTGTTCGTCAACGTCGGGTTCCCCGCACCCCGCGTGCCGGCGTGGGCGCAGGACCCGATTCATCTGGACGATGTGTGCTGGTTCTTCCCGGACCTCACGGTCGTGATGCGACACGGCGGCGAGCCATGGGTGGAGACATGCGTGAAGATGCTGCTCCGCTGGCCGAACCTTTACTACGCGACAACCGGATTCGCGCCGCGCTACTACCCGCAGCCGATCATCGACCTGCTCAACTCGCGGGGTCGCGATCGGGTGATCTGGGCCGGATACTGGCCGATGCTCAGCTACGAGCGGCTCTCGACCGAGCTGTCCACGCTGCCCATCAAAGCCGACGCGCTGCCGGCCTTCCTACGCGACAACGCGCGGCGGGCGTTCCGGCTGCCTGCGGGGCCGGCGTGACTGCGGCCGAGGAGGTACTGCTCGCCATCGACGACGGCGTCGCCACGATCAGTCTGAACCGTCCGGACAAGCTGAACGCCGTCACGCCGCCGATGGCGGCCCGGATCGGCGCACTGCTGCGCGAGTGCGACGCGGAGCCGGACGTGCGAGCGATCGTGCTCACCGGCCGGGGACGCGGATTCTGCGCCGGTGCCGATCTTGCCGTCCTGGCCGAAGGGCCGGCCGCCCTTGCCGCGTTCGTGCGGGATCCCGCGGCGTTCCCTACTGATGCGCTCACCATTCGCAAGCCCGTCGTCGCGGCAGTGAACGGGCCGGTGGCCGGGGTCGGCATCGCGTACGTCGCCGCCGCAGACGTACGGTTCGCCTCGTCGGAGGCACGCTTCACCACGTCGTTCGCCCGCCTCGGGTTGGTCGCCGAGTACGGGTTGTCGTGGCTGCTCCCGCGGCTGATCGGTTACCCGGCCGCCGCGGATCTACTGCTTTCCGGCCGCACGATCGACGCCTCGGAGGCCCTGCGGATCGGGCTGGTGGCCGAGGTGGTCGCGCCCGAGGAGCTGATGGCGCGCGCCGCCACGTATGCCCGTGACCTCGCGCACCGCTGCTCGCCCCGCTCGCTGGCCGTGATCAAGGAGCAGCTGCGGGCCGACGCGAGGTCCGACCGCCCGGCCGCCTTCGACCGGTCGATCGCGCTGATGGTCGAGTCGTTCGACGCACCTGATCTCAAGGAGGCGATGGAAGCCGGGTCCGCGCGTCGACTGCCGCACTTCCCGCCGCTCGGGCCTCCGGGGAGGCAGGCATGACCGTCGTCGTGGCCGGAGTCGGCATCCATCCCTTCGGCCGGTTCCCCCTGAGCGTCGCGCAACTGGCCCAGACGGCGGTTACCGAGGCGCTGGCCGACGCGGGCGTCGGATTCGCCGACGTCGATCTGACCGTCGTCGCCAACGTCGGCGAGGGGATGGCCAAGGCGCAGCGCATCGCCGGACGTCTCGGAGCCACGGGGCGACCAGTGATCAGCGTCGAGTCCGCATGCGCGTCGAGCGCGGCGGCCCTACTCGCGGCGCGCGATGCGGTCGAGTCCGGACATGCTCGCGTCGCGCTGTGCATCGGCGTCGAGAAGGCACCCCGCGGCTACATCGCCGGAGCCGGATTCGAGTCGTGGCAGGTCGAGTCGGGCGTTGGGGTCACGCCGATCTACTTCGCCTTGCAGGCGCAGGAGTTGCTCGCCAGTACCGATGCGACGGTCGAGGATCTCGCCGAGGTTTCGGTCAAGAATCACGCAAATGGCGTGCTCAACCCCAACGCGATGTACCGAAAGCCCTGCACGGTCGAGGAAGTGCTCGCGAGCAAGATGGTCTGCCCGCCGCTGCGCTTGCTGATGCTGTGCGCGCCGAACGAGGGTGCCGCGGCGGTCGTCATGATGAGCGCCGACGAGGCGGTGCGACGCGGGATCAGCCGACCGATCACGCTGCGCGCGGTGACCGTGGCTACCCGCCGGCCGGGCGACTGGTTCGTCCCCGCTGCCTCGCGGCTCTCCGACATTCGGTCTTCGCCGACCCGGACCGCAGCGTCCGCCGCCTACGACGAAGCCGGGTTGGGACCCGCCGACCTCGACTTCGTCGAATGTCAGGACACCGACACCGCATCCGAGCTGCTCGCCTACAGCGACCTTGGGCTCTGCGCCCACGGCGACGAGGCGAAGCTGCTCCGCAGCGGCGACACACAGCTCGGCGGCCGGATCCCGGTCAACCCGTCCGGCGGGCTGCTGGCCAAGGGCGAGCCGCTCGGCGCGAGCGGGCTCGGGCAGGTGCATGAACTGGTCACTCAATTGCGCGGGCAGGCAGGCGTTCGGCAGGTGTCGGGCGCACGGGTCGGCTTGGCACATGTGATGGGCGCCGGGCACGTCTCGGCCGTGACGATCATGGTGGCGGGATGACCAACGTGTGGTTGGCCGACGAGCTGGTCTGGATCGACGACCGGGGCACATCAGCCGGCGCGGAAGTGCGGCTCAACGCGACGCATTGCCCCGAGTGCGGCCGGTTCAGCATTCCCGCGACGGGAACCTGCGAGTGGTGCGGCGCCGCCGGTTCGGACGTCGCCATTGCGGCGGAGGGCGAAGTCGTCGCCTCCACCGCGGTGTTGCACGCGACGCCCGGCGCGATCGTCGAGGTGCCCTACGTCGTGGCGCTGCTGCGCTTCGAGGACGCGAAGCTGGACCTGCTCGGCCGGGTACTGGGCACGGACGACCCCGACGCCATACCGCCCGGCACCCGGTTGCGCGTCGTCGCCGACACTTTGCCGGACGGCCGCCTGCACTACGCGTTTGTCCAATAACTAGTAGGGCGTTGCACGCAAGGCGGGTGTTCGCAGTTCCTCAGGAGCCCGGACTCGGCATCTGCCGGCCGGGCCTTCCCCTACGCTTCGAGACAGCAGCGGTCCCAGTCCCATCCGGGCGCGCGGTGCGTCGACAGCCATCTGGCGTTGTCCCCGTAGTCGACGGTGATCCAGCGACCTATCGCCAGGATGCAGACTGCTGCGGCTCCGGCCATCTTCAGGGAGTGCTCGCCGCTTGGGCATGCGCGCCCGTTGTCCATGTGTCGTCGATCAACAGCATAGTCTTGCGGCGGACGTCCTCCGTCACCCTGTACCGGTCAGCAGCAAATTCTCGCTGCGCGAGGTCGGTTCGCTGGACACCGAGAACGCTCCGGTAGCGAGCGGCCGACGTGGACACAACGCCGGACACTAGATGCTCGAGTGGGTGAGCACCCGAGCGACCGCTCGTGCTCGGCACCGTCGTAATCACGTCGAACTCGGTCGCGCCCACCTTCAATGCCATACATCGCTCATGCTTCGCCAACCACAGCCAAAGCACGGCGGCCAAGCCCGTCAGCCGCGGCAGGCGCAACGAGTCCGGCACCGTCATTCGCTTATATGTGTACAGCTCCTTTGCCATCTGCCCGCCCGTCGGGGCTAACGAGACGAACGCAACCACGTCCGCCCTGTCACGACCCAGCGTGCGGACAGCCTGGAGGCACGCATAGCACCTGGGGTACTGGTCATCAACCGGCCCGTGGCAAACCTCGCAGACGTCGATAGCTATCCGCGGCACTCGGACAAGAAAGTTGCTATATGGCGCAGCGACCTCGGCGACAGTCCGAGTGCGTGGAGGTGGGTGCGTCACGACCAGACGAGCTCGTCCACGATCGCGAGGCGTGCAGCGAGCTGATTCAGTACATCGTCTGCGGTGCGGACGACGACGGCACCCCTGGCGACATAGTCTCGCGCCCAATCGTGCTCCATCAGGGAGTCGTGAAGGAACACTGGACGACCGTGCTCTAGGGCCAGGCGCGCCTGCATACGTGCCCCGCTCTTCCACGCTGCCTCGATTACCACCGTCGCGGCGGAATACCCGCTCATAACCGCGTTTCTCATTGGGAACGACGTCTTCGTCGGCGGTGCGTCTGGCCAAAACTGGGAGATCACTAGGTGCTCGCGACCAATGCGGTCCTGCAAGGCGCGGTTGACCGCCGGATAGGAGTTGCGCAGACCGGTACCGATCACTGCGACCGTGCGGCCACCACTCTCAAGCGCGGCCGTATGGGCGGCCGTGTCGATTCCAGTCGCCAGTCCGCTGACGACCGTCACCCCCTGGCGCGAAAGTCCGGCAGCTAGCGTCCGGGCTCGGGCCATCCCCTGCTCTGTCGCCTTCCGAGTCCCCACAATCGCAACACCCGTTGCATCGTGCTGATCAAGGCGGCCGCGATAGAGAAGAAACGGTGGGCGCTGATGAACCGTCAGAAGCTGCTGCGGGTAGTTGGGCTCAAGCAGCGTGACGAGCTCAATGCCCTCCGACTCCCATTCACAGATAGCCTGCCGAGCCGAGGCCAGCGGATCCGCGGTCATGGTTGTCGCAGATGCGAAGAGGTCACCCTGCGCAGGGACCTTGCCCCATCGCTCGAAGACGGCTAGCGCACTGCCAGCGTCCTCGACCTCGTCGGCGACGCTGCCCCAGCTGAACGTCCTGTCGCTGAGCAGAGTGAGGAGCGCAGCGGACTCGTCCAACCGGCCCATGCCACGAGAGTAACCAGTCCTCGTCTCCCGCTCGAACGGCACGCCATCCCTGGCGCTGACCTGCCTCCGAGGCAGCGTCCACGCCACCCGATACCGTGCTTCGCTCATACGCTCGATTATCGGCCGGACCTATGACACAGCTGCTAAAGGAGCGGCGTGAAGGCCCGGGCGACCACCGATCGTTGGCAGACTGACGGCG